>NZ_JAUBOX010000012.1:0-125085 GCF_036700445.1 Microcoleus sp. T3_B1 | reverse complement strand
TCAATTAGATTTTTATTTGTGTAGGTATAGCTAGTAACAACATCATCGCTGTCGCCAACAGCACCTACTACGTTTGTAACTTTTCTTCTGTTACCAGTAAGCGGGTCAATTTCGTAAAGAGTTTGGCGGCCCAATTCATCAGTTTCGCTGGTTACTTGATTGAAAACTGGGTCGTAAGTATAACTCCGCTTGCCAGTACCACCTCCCTCACCAGCTTGCACAGTATTGTTTAAACGAACATTAACTCCACTACCAGCGAAGATTAAATCCAAATCGCTATCTTGATCGATATCTGCTAATGCCACAGCCTGATCGGAGGCATAGAAATAATAATTATCATCACTTGGAATTGCCAAAGTACCGTTACCATTGTTTAAAAATACACTTTCTAAACCATAACCCTGACCGGAAATAACTGCATCCAAATCTCCATCTCCATCCACATCCCCTACCGCTACGGACAAAGGATTATGAAAATCTCCCGTTATTGACTCAATTGAGTAATTAGTTGCCACACCAAAACTACCATCGCCATTGCTCAATAATACAGATACGTCATTGTTTAAAGATGCAGAAACGTTCGAGTCACGTTTGTTTGCAGTAATGATGTCATTATTGCCATCCCCATTCAAATCTCCCACAGCTACAGATACCGCCCCAACATTCACGGAGTAATTACTTTGGGCGGCAAAAGTACCGCTGCCATTTCCCAACAATACTGACACCCTACCGCTAGCAGGATTAGTGTCGCTAGAAGGGCTGGCGGCAATGATATCTAAATTTCCATCTTTATTTAGATCGTTCAAAGTTACAAATTCTGGCGACGAATTCAGTGCGATATTCGTGCTGGTGGCCAAAGTACCATTGCCATTCCCCAACAGCACGGACAAGCTATTGGTGCTAGAATTATTAGCAGTAACGACATCATTTTCACCATCTTTATTTACGTCTCCCACAGCTACGGATAAAGCACCAGAAGCTACGGGATAATTATTAGCTTGAGGGGTAAAATTGCCCGAACCATCGCCCAACAATACTGACACCCGGCCTGCATTAGGAGTAGTACCACCAAAAGAACTGACAGTAATGATATCTAAATTGAGATCGCCATTCAAATCCCCTAAAGCTATGGAGTTTGGGCTGTCGCTTACAGTGTAATCTCTGACGCCAAAAGTGCCATCGCCGTTACCCAACAACACTGATACACTGTTGCCATAACCAGCAGTAACAATATCAACAGTGCTGTTATCGTTGACATCTCCTACTGCAATAACCCTAGCATTCGCGTTTATATAATTTCTCGGCCCAAACAACTGACCGTCGTTGTTATTTGGGGGTGTTTGAGGCGTACCGGAAAGGGAATCCGAAATGCTTTTCACATTTCCTTTAGCATCGTACTCGTAAGAGGTAGTATTGCCCCGCGCGTCAGTCTTTTTCGTCACTAAGAAATTCTGATTTCGCTCAAAGGTAGGTTTATTTCCCCCTCCATCTTTTGCCGAAACAACTTGACCTGTTTGGTCGAGAATCTGAGTAACTACCCCACCGCTACCATCAGCATAACTTGCCTCTATTACTGTACTTAAAGGTTGAGCTACAGGCGCATTCAAAGGATTAGTTGTATCCTCCTTCCGATAAAGTCCTTGTACCTGTACTGGTGCCACCTGCAACTGCGAACCGTCTTTACGAATTCCTCCCGTTGCTCTACCTGCAAAGTCGTATAATGTTTGTTCGGAAAATCCTCGTTTGTCTACTTCTTTTGTGATGTGACGTTCGCTGTCGTAGCTAAACGTCCGCGCTTTGGTATCGGGGTCAACAATCTTTTGCAAGTTGCCGGCACCGTCGTATTCTAACTTCGTCAACCGTCCAGCCGGGTCTTCTATTTGACTTACTTTACCGTTTGCATAGGTCAACTTGGTAATCAACCCAGCTACGTCGATGATTTGGGACAACTCACCGGATGAATTGTAAGTATATTTGGTTTCGTCGCCGTTGGCTTCTTTAACCGAAACCAGACGCTTGGCGGTATTGAAACTGTAAACAGTTTTGTCAGTTAAGGTGCGGGTAAACGTGCCGTCTGCCAGTTTCTCTAATTTAGAGAAATCCCCTGGAGGAGATACGTAGCCTCCGCCTGCTGCTGTGGATTTGTCAAATACCAATTCGCTGCCGTCACCGTCAATTAACAATAATGAAGAGTCGGAATTTTCTACTAATTCCTGCCATCCAGCTATTCCCCAACCGCTGCCGAAAGGACTGTTAATTGTGTTGACTGAAACTAACTTATCCTTCGTGTCGGTTGAAGAACCCGCAAAAATAGTACCCGTAAATCGGCGGATGCCGCTGTTAATAGTATAGTCGTACTGACCCGAAGGCAAGGCACTCATATCGACTTGCAACGCTGCGTCGATGGGACCTCCATTAGAGGGCATTGACCAGAAGTGTTCGCCTCCGGTTAAACTGTATTGGTTGCCGGAATATCCGGGTATTTGATATTTGAATTTGCCTGCATCTACGGTTAATTTAGCAACTAATTTTTGCGCGGCATCGGCGGGGGCGTTATTGTAGCCGAAGTGGACGATCTGTCTGGGGTCTGCTCTGAGAGAATCGTAGGTTAGAGTTAAGCTGCGGGTTTCTCCCATTGACTGGTAAGGTACGAGGTCGTGGGTTTCGATGACTGCCCCGGAGTGCATTTCTACGGAAGAGGTTAAGCCGCCTTTTGCTTTGCATTCGTTGCACTTGTCTTTGGGATTGCGGGGGTCTTGACCCGGATTTCTGGGCGAAGGTGCTGGGGGGGCGAAGAAGTGCCAACTGCTGTTGCGGATGCCGCCTGAAACAGTTTCTATTGCACTCCCGTCAGCAGTGACTTTACCGGTGCCTACATTGTCGAAGAAGCCTGTGGTGGGGTTAATCGACCACAAGTCCATTGTCGTACCCGCGGAGTATCCGGCGCGGTTGGGCAAAGAGAGGGGGGCTGGAGTGGTAAACACCATATCCCCCGGCTGAATGGTGACTACCAAGTCGGTATGCAGGTTGGGCGGCAGGGCGGCGGGGGTTAATTCTGTGGGAACTTCGGTGATGCTGAGGTTTTCGGTGTAGGGGTTGCCTTCAGCATCTTGGAGGGAACCGGCTTTGACAAATACGGATGCTTTGGGAATCGCTGCGGTGGTGACAGTGGTGTCGGCGGCTGGGTTGATGTTTTTGCCGTTGGCGGTGTCGATCGGCGGCAGGTAAATCGGACGAGAGATGACGTTGTTGACGTTGGAGTAAACTTCGTGTTCCAATAACAACGGCAGTTTTTCGGCAATGTAGGGGTAGTTGTCTTCGCCTGTAATGCCGTCGCCGTAAATTAGCAGGGTGTCTGGCGGCACTAATTCGGGAAGTCCGAGCTCCGCCAAATTGGGAAATTCCAGCCGCAGAATTTCAAAGGAACCGTCGGCTGCTGTTATTGCCCGCAAGGCGCCGAGTCCCACCAACACACCTTCTAAGGGTTGCTGGTTGGTGTTTTGAATTACTCCTGAAATGCGAGTGAGGCCGGCAGTCGAAGGGGTAACGTTAACTGTAACAGGTCGAGAAGTTTCTAAAACTCCGTCGCTAGCGACTACCGTAAAGTTGTAGGTTCCGATTTCTTCGGGAGTGGGAGAAATTTCTAGGGTGCCGTTGCCGGTGATTTTCCCCGTGGGTAGAGGAGTGGACGATTTGATGGCAAAGCTAATGGGGTCGCCGTCGGAGTCGGTTGCGGTGAGGGGCAGCTTGAAAGTTTCTCCGATTTTAACGTCGATGGACTCGATTGCAGCCAAGTTTGGCGCTTGATTGGCGGCACCGGCAATGGCGGTAGCCGTGAGGGAAAATTTCTGAAAGTTGGGATTGCTGATGACTAATTCTACAGCATCTGAAATAGCCCCAGTATCCAATCCCCCAGCAGGAATAGCACCGCGCAAATTGATGTAGGGTTTGCCGCTGCTGTCGGTACCGTCGGGATTTTGCAGGGTTACTCCGGCTGGCAAATCGGGGAAAACTACTGCTACGCTGCGGCTGACGGGGCTGCCTGTATTTTGTACCTGTACTGATGCTTTGTAGTTGCCGGTGGCGGGGTCAAACTGTACCTGACTGAAATTTACTTTTAAATCAGGGGCCGCTGTCAGGTTGTCGGTATCGAGGCTGCCACCGCTGGCGGTTTTGTTCTGCGCTGGCAGAAAGACTGGGCTGGCGGTACCTTCTTCATCGACGGTGTTGGTGAGGTTCTTGACTTCTACGGTACTGCCGGTATCGGTGTCGCTGTCGGTTAGTCTGAACAGCAGATTACCGCTGCTGCTGTTGTTCAAACTGCTCAAATCGATTTCTACGGTGTCACCGCTGTACCGCACTCGTCCGGGTACGAATTCGGCTTTGCTGCCGGCTAGGGAAAATAGCGGGGTTCCGAGTGTACCTCCGTCTAGTAGGGTTTGGTTGGGGTCGTTTGGGGAAACGAGGTAAATTTGGAACAAGTCTTCAATTGCTGAAACTGTATCTGTTTTGTCGAAGTCGGCTGCCAGTTGGAACCGCAGGGTGCGGCTGCCTGTGGTTTGCCCTAATTGCACGGGTACTACGGCTTGGACGAGTTTGCTGTTGCGTTCGGCCAGGAGTACAGTGTCTGTTGATGCTGCTGCCCAACCTGTTGTTTGTGGGGGGGCGACGGTAAAGCTGTTAGTGACTTGGAAGTTGATGTTTTGAGATGTTTTGTTGCCGCTGGTGTCTGTTGCTTCTAGAACCGCAGTGTGGCTGCCGGTAGCTAGGGGCGAGTTCGGAGGCGAGTCGTCGAACTTACCGCTGGTGTCTGGGTTCAGGGTATTAAGGCTGCCGCCATCGACGGAGTATTGCAGGTTGGACAGATTTGTCCCGGTGTCGGTTGCCGTACCGATGAGTCGGGCTGTACTGCTGTGGTTGCCTCCGGAAATTGGCGTCAGCAGGGTGGTTTGGGGTGCGGCGGTGTCGAGGGTGAAGTTGAGGCCCAAAGTGTTTGATGTGTTGCCACGGGAGTCGGTGGCTATGAGGCGGAGGGTGTGGATGCCATCTCTGAGGGGGTTGCGGCGGATGGTTTCGAGTTGGGTGCGGCCCAGAGTGAAGCTGCCGCTGCTGTTGAGGAGGGGGGTGATGTCGGCGAATTCGGCAATGGGAGTGTCGTCGAAACCGGCACGGAAGCTGGCTATGCTGCTGCTGTCGGTGACCGTACCGCCGATGGTGGGATTGGAGGTAATGCGATCGCTATTTGATGTTCCAGTGTCGTTGGTTAAGGTGGCGGAAATTGCGGGCGCTGCTGTATCGTTGGGAACTAAGCTGTTAGCGTAGCTGATAATTTGCTGTCCCAGAGGGGTGGTGCGCCATTCTCTGGCTGGGTTGATGGCGGTATCGAGTGGGGTGGCGCTGCCGGTGGCGCCGATAAAGCTGAAGATGATGTCGTTGTAGTCGCCGTCTGCTTGGGCCACGGGCACGTCTTCAATGGCAAAGGTATTGCCCGTACCTGTAACGTCGCTGAGTGCTAGCTGGTAGCTGCTGAAGCTGGGATTAGTTGAGGGGACGGAGAATAAAGGACGGTGTTCGGGGAAGAGTTCCCACAGCCATTGATTGGCATAAGATATTTGTATTGTGCCGTTGGGAATCACCATAACCGCGAAGGTGTCCCCCGGTGTCATGGTGAAGGTTTTGAGGCCGGTGTAGGGCCCGGAACCCCAATTATAGTCTCCTGGCATTGAGCCGCTGAATTTTGCGCCTTCGGTAGAGTCGCGGATGACAACGTGACCTAGGGTGGAATTGGTAAGAGCTCTGCGGGATGCCTCTAGCAGGAAGGCTTCCGAACCGGGAATTAAGTTTTCCATTCCCGTGAGGCTGAAAATGGCCAGCTCCCCTTGGTAGTATCCTCCATCGAACAGGTAGTCTGCACTGACTTGTCCGCTAGCACCGACTTGGAAAACTCCGGCTGGCAAGGTGCTATTTTTTGCCTGCCGTTCGGGGGTGGATGCGCCGTGGAGTTGGCTCCAAACGGTGCGGCTAGCTTGTGTTTCTACTTTTTCGCCGGTTAAGATGTCGCTGCTTGCGGAGGCTGAGGACGAGGCATTTGGGGCTGCCCCCAAGAGTTGCGGTTGTGTTAAAAATTGTTCAAAACTATTGCCATCTTCAACTTTTGGTGATGTTAAAAAATTGATAGTGGATGATTGTGAAACTGGGACGGCAATGCTGTTGGAAGTGTCGGCAATATTGCTTGAATTTAGTAACTTTCCTGACGTGAATAAACTGGTTTCCGTTAATTATGAATTAATTTCAAATGGCTTTTGCAGAGGCAACAAAACGTCTTGAAAATTATTCATATCTCCTCACAACCTTTTAGCAGTTAACCAAAATCGCCATCGAAAATTTAACTGAAAAGTAAAAAAATACCGCATACAGGCGCAGATAAATGCAGATCCGTTTGGATAAAAACTGACGCTACAAATCAATGCGCGAAATTCTGTAAATCTACTCTTTTTGTCTTTCTATGTAGCAAAGCATACACGGCTGGGAGTTTTATTTGTTCAAAAATTTTTTTAAATTTTATAAACATAAATTGCGAAATGTAATATTATTGCTTTGATAGTTAAAACAAGTTCGATCGCACTCCCAGGCCCGCCGACTCAACTGCTGCTATCTGCTGCCACAACCTTCAAGAACTTCTAAAATAGTTCAAGAAGGTATTAAAAGACAAAGTAAGGTTTTTCATGGCCGATCAATTAATTCGCGCTACAGCCGCAGAGGGCGGAATTCGCGCTGTAGCCGTCATTTCCACCCGCCTCACCGAAGAAGCAAGACAGCGGCATAAGCTCTCCTACGTGGCTACAGCCGCCCTCGGCCGCACGATGTCGGCGGGACTGTTACTCGCCTCCAGCATGAAGCGGCCCGAATCGAGAGTCAACATTCGCATCAAAGGAGATGGGCCGCTGGGCGGGCTTCTGATTGATGCGGGACTGGATGGAACGGTTCGAGGTTATGTGGACAATCCCGAAGTGGAATTGCCACCCAATGCTAAAGGCAAACTCGATGTCGGCGGGGCAATAGGTGACGGTTATTTGTACGTGGTGCGGGACGTTGGATACGGCTTCCCTTATTCCAGTACGGTAGAATTGGTTTCCGGCGAAATTGGCGACGATCTGACTCACTATTTGGCAACCTCGGAGCAAACGCCTTCGGCTCTGGTTTTGGGGGTGTTTGTGGGGGCGGGCGGGGTAGAAGCGTCTGGGGGTGTGCTGTTGCAGGTTCTGCCGAAGGCTGCAACGGACGAAAAATTGGTGCAAACTTTAGAATCTAGAGTTGCTCAATTGTCGGGCTTTACGCCACTGCTGCGATCGGGCAAAACGCTGCACCAGATTCTCGAAGAGTTACTGGGAGATATGGGGCTGGAAATTTTCCCGGAAACTCAGATGGTGCGCTTTGACTGTGGCTGTTCGTTCGATCGAGTTTTGGGAGCTCTGAAAATGTTGGGCGAAGCGGAACTCCAAGACATGATTGAAAAAGATGGGGGGGCTGAGGCTACGTGCCATTTCTGCAACGAGGTTTACAAAGCTAATAGCGACCAACTTGCGGAACTCATCGGCGATTTGCGATCAAACTCCGGTTCTTGAGAGGATAATGTGTAATTGGCTCTATTGAGTGCGAGTTAGGGATGACGGCCTTGACCAATTGCCAATTACGCATTATCAATTACCTAATCACAAAATTTTGATTTTTGCGGTTTGGCGATCGGCTCTTTTAGTCTTTCGCCTGCACGAGTATTTAAAAGTGGTCAGTAACGAGCGGGCTAAAGCTACTGAGCTTGTAAGAGAAATCGAGCAAGCTATGCTGACCAGACCCCTCGCAAGAGGAGACGTTATTTAGGTCACGACACCGGCGAATGATCCGCCAGTTTTGGGCTCTGTCACCTGCGATTAAACAGTTTTAAAGTCACTGAAACAGTGTCGCAGGTCTAACAAGCCTTTATAACCAGGTCGAGGCGAACATTACCCCGCAAGGGAGACTGAGGCAACCATACCTCATCGGAGGGGCAACCATACCCCTCCAACCCGAAAGGGGAAAGACTCAAGGCGATTGAAATCGCCGAGTCGTTTTCCTCTCAGGACTGAAGTCGCGCTCGTTTCCCACTTACCGAGTTTTTTTATGAATACATTCTATAGAGCAGTCAATAGCAGCGATCGCTGTTTTGAAATAATTAAGACAGGCTGGTTGTTGTTTGTGGTGAGGATATGAGTCAAGATCGCAAAACATCAGGCCGTTGGTCTGCATCAGAATCCTTGGAGTCAACAAAGGATACTTCGTCGCTGGTGCGCTTACCAGCAAGGAAAAACCGGGCCCAACGACTTAAAGAGCTCCGAGAGTTGGTTACTTCGGGAAAACTGCCGGGAGGGCATCTGGAACTACCGCCGAATTTGTCTGGGGAAAACTCGCAGCCGCCGGGGGAACACAATCCGTTGTGGCGGAACTGGTCGAATAAGTGGCAGTTTTGGCTGGCGCTGAGTTTGATGCTATCGGTGGGTATGGGGTTTGTGGCAATTGCCTCTTTGCTCAACCTGACCTCGCAGTCCAATTGCTCAAAGATTTTTTGGCCGACGGCTTCTGCTAACGATCGCTTTTTTTGCGCTCAAGAAGCAGCAAGCAAGCGGACGGCGGATGATTTGCTCAGGGCGATCGAATTAGTGAATGCTTTGCCACAAGACCATCCGCTGCGGCCGAGAATTAACACTCAAATCGATCGGTGGTCGGAGGATATTCTCAGGCTGGGAAATGCTAGTTTCCAAGAAGGAAAGCTGGAGGAGGCGATTGCGCTCGCTCGTAAGGTTCCTCAAAACGTTCCCGCTTACCCGAAGGTGGAAAAGCAGATTGAAAAGTGGCAGTCGATATGGAGCGATGCAGAGAAAATTTACCGCACGGCTGAAGACCACTTGCGTCAGGAAGAGTGGCCGCTGGCTTTCCGCCAAGCTACTCTGCTTTTGGATTTGGGAAATACTTTCTGGGAATCGGCTAAGTACGAGGAATTGACTAAGCTAATTCAGACGACTCGGGCTGAGGGCAATAAGTTGGTAAAAGCCCGGAATAAAGCCTCCGAGGGAGGTCTCGACAATCTGGTGACGGGGATTAAGCTGGCTGAGGGAATTGATCAAAACAGTTATTTGTATCAAGCTGCCAATAAGGCGATCGCGGAATTTAGCAAGAAAATTATGGAGATCGCGCAAAAACGCTTGCAGGCAGGGGATTGGCAGGAGGCGATCGCGATCGCAAACAAGATTCCTGAGTCGGCAAATTTAAGGGAACAAGTACAAGATTTTAATGAGTTGGCGAATGCTACTTCTCAGGCTTTGACTGGCTCTGTTGAGGGTTTCTCCAAGGCGATCGAGATTGCTCAAAAGTTGAAGTCCGGCCGCCCTTTATACAAGCAAGCTCAAGATTTAGTCGGCCGCTGGCAACAAGAAATGGCTGATGTGAAAGTTTTGGATATGGCAAGCAGGCTGGCGGCGCCGGGTGGGGTCAATGATTTGAGGGCTGCAATCGCGCAATTGCAAACAGTCCCGGAATCAAATCCCCGCGCTTCGGAAGCTCGCCGTCAAATTACCACTTTGAGCCGTCAAATCGAGCTGCTGGAAGACAGTCCGTATTTGCAAAGAGCGAACGATTTGGCGAGTACGGGCGATCCGAATGCTCTGGAAGCGGCCGTTGCTCAAGCTTCTCGGATCGCTAGAGGTAGGGCGCTTTACGTGGAAGCTCAAACCAAAATTCAAGCTTGGATCGAGAGGAGACAGCGGCTTGTTGACCAGCCGTTTTTGGATAGAGCTCAGCAGCTAGCGGCGGGCGGCAATTTGGCGGGGGCAATTGAGATGGCCCGCCGGATTCGATCGGGACGGGTGCTTTATGAGGAAGCTCGATCGAACATTCGGACTTGGGAGGCTCAATTTCAGGGCGAGCAAGGTTTGCAGAGCGCCCGTCAGACGGCCAGATCCGGGACTGCTGACGCTTTGCAAACGGCAATTGCGCTGGCAAGTCAGGTGCCGGAGTCGAGTTCGCTCCGGTGGCAGGCGAGTGAGGCGATTGATGAGTGGAGTCAGCGGATTTTGGCGCTGGGTGTGGAAGAGTCGTCGTCGGATCTGGCTGGGGCGATCGCGACTTTGAAGAAAATTCCTTCGGGTACTCGGGCTTTTGAGCAAGCTCGATCGCAAATCAAAGTTTGGGAGGAGTCGCTGAACCCTCCTGAGTCTGAATCTCCCCCTCCTGAACCGCCGGAAACTGAGCCTCCTACCAGCTCTGGCAATCGCTAGGTTAACTGGTTTGCCCGACATTGGGCGGGGGTTTAAACCCCCGTCTCACAGCTTGCATTCGGTTAAAACTCACATCTTGCACCATTGTCAATAAGCCTTTTATGAACAGGCAAGATGCCTGTTCCACAAAGAGTGAATTTTCTTGTGGAACAGGCATCTTGCCTGTTCTTGAGAATGCTGCAAGATGTGAGTTAAAACAAACTAAGAATTCATCAATTGCCAGCGGATTTGACAAGAGATCCTTAATCGTTAATCGCCAACATTTAAAAATTGGTAAATAAATTCTTTGTATTCCTCTTTCATGGGCAAATCTTCATCAACTTTGAGTCGCCGCCGCACTGCCACAACTTCTTTGTTTTCGATCGGGTTATAACCTGGTTTATCGTATTTTTCCCAATACACTCCCGTTCCCCGGCGCTGCCAAGCCGGCAGTTCGTTAAAGTTAATTCCGTTTTGAAACAGCAATTCGTTTTTGAAAGCCACCGATTGTTTCTCTAATATAACTGCTGCATTTTCACCCGTTTCGCCATTTTTTCGCAGCATCCAATAACTCCAGCCATTCAAAGCGCAGCGCGCTGCATCTGCTTGGCGCCATAGAAAATAATCTACTACTTGCGATTTGTTGGCTGCAGAACAAATGCGGCTGTCAAAACTGACTGCTGTTTGGGCGGCGCGAGTGAAAGTTGCACTGGCAATACTGGCAGAAATAGAGACAATTTTTTCTAAGCTGCGGTCAAATAAATCCCAATCTGGAGGAAACAAAACTGAGATTTCGTCACTTTCGGTATAAGCGTAAATGCCGTCTAGTTCTGACAGGAGCGCTTTGGCAGTTTCCACCATTAATTCGTGGAATTTTAAGTCGAAAGGCTTATCAAAACTGGAGGAAGTAAATTTTGAAAAACTGCGACCGTCGGCGCGAATTACTGTGTGAGTTCCCGGCAATAAACGCAGGCTGTGAAAATATTCAAGCTCGCGCATTTTTTTTTCAAATGTCTGATTGTCCATGAATAACTTCCTCTGCAGGCCAGGTTTTTACTTCAAAGGTTAAGTTTTCTGCTATGCGGGTCCAAAACAGCCGTTCAAACCCTTCGCCGTAACTGGGCAATACCATTTTTTTTATAGTAGCATAAATTGCTATGTCTGGAACTTGAGATTTGCCCGATCGCTTTTGATTTCGAGCTAAACAGTCGCTGACTATTGATTCAAAGTAGTAACCGATGATTTTGGCATTATAAGTGCGACCCATATCAATCAGCGGCTTGCGATCGAGAACTTCGGGATTGGTATTATCAACAGCGACTGAATGACCTGCTTGCAGTGCATCTTCAATTAATTGAATTTGTCGGCGTGATTTATTTTTATTGTTTGGCATTAAATCTTTGCTGACCAAAACGTGCGTGGCCGCTAAATAGTCGCGAAAAAATGTGCTTTTTCCCGATGCTTGCAATCCCATTAAAATGACTAATTCCATGAGAGGCTAAACATCCGCCGGATTGAGGTGCATCATTACCCAAGTGGTGTAAGTGCCGATCGGACTCCAAAGTATGTAAGGTAGTAATAACAGGGCGGCTGGCTCGGAAACTGGCAACACAGTTAAAGCTAGGATTACGCTTAAAATAGCGCCCGTTCCGCCGATTATTGTGCCGACTTTTAGGCTCCTAACTTTGCACATAACCGACGTGTAAGACATAGTTACTATTTCTAAAAGCAGGTACAAACCCATTCTCAGCCAAGTCTCCTGAGTTCCTGGTTGTTTTTCCCAGACAATCACTGCTGACCAAGCTGCACAAATAAAAATTACTGTCCAAATTAGGGGAATTGCTCTTTCAAATACTAGCCATCTCGGACGCTGCAAGCGGTTGAACCATTGGATGTCCCTGGGCGGGATTAAGCTAGCAGCTAAAGCTACTACAAAGGCGACGCCTCCAATTACCATCCAGGATTTAATCATTTTTTTACCTTGGGCGAGGTTGACAGGTTCAATTCTGCAGATATTATCTCTAATTTGGGCGACCGCGCCATCTGTCCCCAGTTATATTAGGTTTGGCTGATTCGCAAAACCCAACATCAGTTTAAAAGTTATTTAGATTTCTGGGAAACGTTAATTTATTCTCTTCAGTTCCCCTTCATAATATAAAAAATGTGACCGAAAGCATCCAGGATACCCGCCACGTGATTCATTCCTTCGCAGACTCAGAACCCAGAAATAAAAAACCTGTATCCGATGAAACTTGCCCCCCCAATTTATCTGTGGGGTCAATGCTTCAATGCTTCAATTCTAAAATCTAAAATCTAAAATCTAAAATCGACTGACTCTTGCTCCCTCCCCTTGAAAAGGGGAGGGTTCGGGTGTGCTTTTCAGTAAATTTGAGCAGTAAATTTTACAAAAAGTCTCTTAGTCTTTCACAAAAATCGGCTGCTAGCCGAGCCGATGATGCTGTTCTAATTCTAAACTAGAGTCATCCTCTTTTTTGGGAACCAGAAGCGTATTTTCGCTGCTCGGTTGCAACACGGCTTTAATTACTTGGAGAAAACGGTTAGGCTTTTTAGCTTGACCGTTGAGAGTGCGGCGGTCTTTCACTTTTTGAGAAAGGTGTCGCATCACAGATAAATCGAGTTCATCTATGAAATGGTCTGCTATACGTTCTCCCATTAAATCTATAGCTTCAGCATACTGATCTGTCAGCGTTTCTATGGCATCGTATGCTTCGTCAGCAACTTGACTTGCTACTGTTTTATTTTGGTCGCCCGGTGTCTGGGAATGGGTGCGGCGCCGGTCTAAAAGGCTTTGGTAATCGGCAATGCTCATTCCCAAATTGTAAAGATGGTGGTGAGCGTGATCCATCAAATCTACTTCACTGGGATAGAAGAAACCGCGAGTGCTGTTAATGCCGTGCAGTTTTGCCCAACGCCGCAGGTTTGTCTCATCTTGCAGTTGGTATCGCTCTAACATTTGAGCTGTGTTCAGCTCTACTTCTGGGGTAACTTTGAAATCGCTCATCGGTAAATCCTCGCTGGTGAGTAAATAAATAAAATTGAAACTTAGAATCTGTGATTTGCGTACAGTCTGAAAATTACGATCGATCCTTTGACGGCATTCACGGAAGTCTTGCGGGCATTTGCTGTCGATCGTGCGATCGTGCGATCGAGTCAGAGGATGTCAGGGTAGGGTACTTTTGGGCTTTGTCTCGATCGCATCCGGGAGCAAGCACACTGGGTTAATAATATAGCTGATTTAAGGTTTCAACAACCGTTAAAAATAGTAAAGTTTGATTTTTGGGCTTGAATTTTTAGTAAGGTTGAGCTATAATATTCTCAATAACCGTGCAATTAGTAATTTTAGTAGTTGCAAACGAGATTCTTAGTATGCCTGTATACGATTATTTTTGTCCCAAAAACAACCAGCAGTTAGAAGTTTCGCACAGCATGAACCTGGAAGTTTCGACTTGGGGCCAACTGTGCGAGTTGGCTAAGTGCGAACCCGGGGACACTCCCGCAGATGCTCCGGTACGCCGGCTGCTGAGCGCTCCGAGATTGATGAAGCCGACATCCGACACCGATTATAAAAATTCGGGTTTCAGCAAGTACGTGAAGCGGGATGAAGGGGTTTATGAAAATGTCACGGCTAAGGATGGTGAAAGCCGTATTGTCAATCGAGATGGCAAGCCGATTAAAGACTGAGAACCCCCAATAATCAAGTTTTCAGTTGAGTGGATTACAGATATTGGGTAGGGACACGGCAGTGCCGTGTCCTGTATTTCATCCGATTGACAACTGCTATGTTATTCAGATTATATTATTCCGATGCAGACGGAAACAAAACGATCCACCGGACATAATATTATCAGCCAAACCAATTTTTCATTTTTTGTTTGGCTTGTTCTTTAGTATCAGCATTAATGTATACTGAAACAGTAGCTATTGCCGCCAGCAATACTCCCAAATCGTCCGTAAATCCCATGCCGACTAATATATCGGGAATGGCATCGACAGGAGATATAAAATAGGTCAAAGCTCCAACTACAACTCCTTTTGCCCAAGCAGGCACGTTTGGGTTCTGAGCCGTATAGTAGAGAATCAAAGCTTTTTCAACTACTTCTCTTCCTGCTGTCAAAGCAAAGTTTTTAAGTTTAGTCCAAAAACTTTCATCTGAATAGTTAATTTTGGGGTTGCTGAGGTTTGTTGTGGTTCCTTTCCGGTCGATCAAATCGAGAGGAATGCCCTTAGTTTTAAGCTGGGAAACAGCAGACTTGAAGGATGCTGATGCCTGATTTTTATTAGGGGCGGCCTCCCGTATTTGTTTCATGTCTGCGATGAATTCCTGCATGGCTTGGATTTGCAAGTCGGAAACCGCCAGCAGTTTTTTTGCGGATTGGATCGCCTCGCTTTCTGCAGGATGCAGCGTCTTATTTGCGCCAGCAATGTTAATTAAAAAATACATGACTCCCAAACGCAGCGGTTCTTGTGACTTGCTGAGTGTTTGCAAACAGTCGCTGAGTGATGGGGGACTGGCTGTGTAGGATTGGATTTGAGTCTTTGCAGAGTCAGAAAATTTGTCTAAATTTATGGTTTTAAACAACAAATCTAGTTCGTCAATATCAACGGAACCATCGGCGGCTGCGATCGCAAACAAAGAACCATAAAAAGCTAAAAGTTCGCTTTCTGAGGATGTGGCAAAAATATCTCTCTCGGACACGATGCTACTCCGATTGATAACGACGCTTTGCATTTTACCACAAAACTCAGCGCGCCATGATTGCAGAAACAGGCAATAATTTGAGAGAACATGACACAATGGAGAATTTTTTTATGAAAGTTGCGATCGTCGGCTGCGGCTATGTAGGTACTGCGACAGCCAAACATTTACGCGGCAAATCTGATTGTACCGTGACGGCGACAACTACCACGGCGACGCGAGTAGTTGAGTTGGAGGGTGTCGCGCAGCGGGTAGCCGTGCTCAAAGGAAATGACAAAGATGCGATCGCCTCTGTACTGCAAGAACAAGATGCTGTTATGCTGTGCGTCGGGGCCCGAAATCCTCATACTTATCGGGAAAGTTATATAGATACTGCGACAACTTTAGTATCGGTTTTACAGCAGATACCGACAGTAAAGCAGGTTATTTATACGGGTACTTATTCTGTGTATGGCGATCGCCAAGGTGAATTGGTAAATGAAGAATCACCCGTCGCGCCCGCTAATCCAAACGGTGAAATTCTCGCCGAAACAGAACGGGTTTTATTAGCAGCATCGAGTCCCAATCTTCACGTCTGCATTCTCCGTTTGGGAGGAATTTATGGGCCGGGGCGAGAATTAGTTAAAATCTTTGGCGGCTGGGCTGGGAACACTCGTCCCGGTAGGGGGGAAGATGTTACTAATTGGGTGCATCGGGATGATATTGTTGGGGGGTTAACCTTTGCTTGGGAAAATCGATTGCAGGGAATTTACAATTTAGTCGGGGATGTGTCCCTATCCAGTCGCGAATTGCTCGATCGCATTTTTGAAGCTAATAATTTGCCTAAAGTTTCTTGGGATGGAAGTCCTAGCGTGCGGCCTTATAATGCTAGGGTGTCGAATCAAAAGATTAAGGCGGCGGGTTATCAGTTTATCCATCCTGAAATTAGGGAGTTTTAATAGTCTTGGGCGCAGCACCTAATTATGTAGGGTGTGCACGGCGCACCTTGCTAGAGAATATTATATTTTCCCTTTCACCCAAGTTCTAAAGGATTTCAGCAAAGCAATTTCTCCTATCGTTTGAGTGCGACTGAAAAACCCAGCCATTTCTGCTACCGATACAAAGGGAAAAGCAATACTAAAGTCGCGCTCAATATATTCAGTTTCTACCAACTGATAAAATTTCAAAACGCGCCCGTTATATAGCCAGAGTTCCGGGACGCGAAGTGCGGAGTAAATGGCAAACTTATCAACTGAACTGCTGGTAATATCTATTTCAATTGCTAAGTCGGGCGGTGGGGCAGTTTCTAAATCTAGTTCTTGCCTGCCTCTAACTGCTGCTTCATTTTGGATATAATAACAGTTATCTGGTTCTATGCCTTTTTTGGCATTTTTGAGTTTGAGAGTAGTTGAGCCAGCACTTTTAATTTCAATGTCGAGTTCTTCTGCTAAAGCCAGGATGAAATTACCGAAATTGCTTTTGTAGTTCTCATGTTCAAATAGTGGCGCCATAATTTCCAGTCTCCCTTCATCGTAAGCTATGCGATAACCTCGCTTATCGCCTATTTCTTTGAGCAACGTTTCAAAGGTCTGCCAGCTAATGTTTTCTAGCAGTGTTCTTTGTTCGGCTAAACTTGAAGTAGTAGCAATCATCTCAAAATCTCCTTGAGCTGAGAAAACTCTAGTTTTATTTTACCACAGGCCCAGATACTATCAAAAAGGGGGTTCTTTTTTTGAACCGCAGATGCAGGCGGATAGACGCTGATGAACGCGGATGAAGAAAGAGCGATCGCACTTCACTTAGGTTGTGTTAAATCTTATTTGATGACACCGCTAATTCTTTCTCTTCTTCCCAAGACAGTGATATTTGAAGTTGTCCTGATACTGTAAATGTTTGAGCTGCCAACAGTGCCGTCTCTAAATTTACACACATCCGGGCGGAATAATTACCTTCTTGTCCGCCGATAACTAGCTTTTCTATTGCATCTGGTTTTGATGGATCTACTAAATTGTGGAAGCTAACGTTATCAAAAGTTACGTTAACAATATATTTGCCGGATTCGCCGCCACCAATGCTCATATAACACTCGTCATCTGCACCCAAGGTAACTAAAGTTTTAGTTTTCCCATTTAACTCGCGGATGGCTTGTTCTATTTGACTCCAAGTAGGACTTTCTATTAAGTCACCTTCATCCTGGTTGCCCACCCAATTTTCTGCTGATAGGTTTAACACAAACATTATCGCCTGATTATATTTGGGGTGAGATCGCTCTCTTCTTCATCCGCGTTCATCCGTGTTCATCTGCCTGCATCTGCGGTCAAAAAAAGGGCGATCGCTTCTCAATTTCTACCCGCGCACCATCACCCACCAAATTATCCCATAATCCCCGCAAAAAAGTCGATCGTCTCTTTCAACGCTTTCACAAACACATCAATTTCCTCGCGAGTATTGTAAAAATACAAACTCGCCCTGGCAGTAGATGAAATATTCAAATAGCGGTGCAAAGCTTGCGTGCAGTGATGCCCGGAACGAATCGCGACTCCCTCCTGATCTAACATGGTAGACAAGTCTTGAGGGTGAATTTCTCCCGCTGTAAATGCCGCCAAAGCTGCCCTACCTTCGCCGTTGCTGTCTGGTTGCGGCCCGTAAATTTTGATTTCGGGAATTTGCCGCAATTTTTGGAACATATAAGCATTCAATTCTGCTTCGCAAGCGTGAATCTTATCCATGCCAATGTTACTAAGATAATCGATTGCTGCACCAAGGGCGATCGCCTCGCCGATTGCAGGGGTGCCGGCCTCAAATTTGTGCGGCAAATCGGCATAGGTGGAATAATCGAGAAACACGTCAGCAATCATCTCGCCGCCGCCGAAAAACGGAGGCATTTCTCTCAGCAAGTCCAGCTTACCGTACAGAAAACCGATGCCAGTCGGAGCGCACATTTTGTGACCGGAAGCAACCAGCCAATCGCAATCTATTGCTTGCACATCTACTATCATGTGCGGCACGCTTTGGCAAGCATCAATTAAAACTCTTGCGCCGAAACTGTGGGCAATTTTGCAGATTTCTTTGACTGGACTGATGCAGCCCAAAGTATTAGAAACGTGAACGGTTGAAACCAACTTAGTTTTATGGGAAATTAGCGTTTTAAACTGTTCCAAGTCAAACTCGTTAGTTTCCGTTAACTCCACAAACTTCAGCACCGCACCGGTTCTTTGAGCCATCATTTGCCACGGCACGAGATTGCTGTGGTGTTCCATCACCGACAGGATAATTTCATCTCCAGCTTGCAGATTGCTCAAACCCCAAGAATAAGCAACCAAATTAATCGCTTCGGTGGCGTTGCGAGTGTAAACAATTTCTTGCCGTGACGCCGCATTTACAAACGCCGCAACTTTGTCTCTCGCACCTTCGTAAGCATCAGTCGCTTTGGCGCTGAGAGTGTGAGCACCCCGGTGGACGTTTGCATTGTATTGTCCGTAGTAATCACGCCAAGCGTTGAGCACAGCTAGGGGTTTTTGAGAAGTAGCTGCATTGTCTAAATAAACTAGCGGTTTACCGTTAACTTTTTCATTCAAAATAGGGAAGTCGCCGCGAACTTTTGATGCAAGTGTTTTTTCTTGAATAAGTGTCATATTTTTTGAAGTTAGTATTGTTGTGGAACTCGCTTATAAGGCGTATTCTGAAACCCGGAGATACCCCCTAACCCCCCTTATTAAGGGGGGGACAAGAGTATTCTCAAAGTCCCTCTTATCCAGGGAGGGACAAGAGTATTCTCAAAGTCCCCCTTCTTAAGGGGGATTTAGGGGGATCTCCGGCTTTGATTGCAAAGGTAATAAAACACCCTCCCGTCTGTTGCTAATTCCTTTATCCTTGGATAGCCATGCAGGTTGAAAGCATTTTCGCCACCCCAAGAATCGGTAATTGATTGAGCATTTCCGCCGCAAAAGCATCGATTAGCAAATAGCGGCTTCTTTCTAAATCCAAACCGCGACTTTGCAAGTAAAAAAGCTCATCATCTTCTAATTGACTGACAGTTGCACCGTGGGAACATTTAACGTTGTCGGCGACAATTTCCAACTGCGGTTTTGTGTCTACGCGAGCTCTTGGCGACAACAACAAATTCCGGCTCAATTGTCCGGCATCTGTCAATTGGGCGGCTTTGCGAACGAAAACTTTGCCGTTAAATACAGCACGAGCTTTGTTGCCGATAATGCACTTGTGCAGTTGGCGGCTTGTACCGTGGGGGTGATTGAAATCGATTACACTGTGAGTGTCTGATAACTGTTCGCCAAAGGCTACGGTTAAGCCGTTTAAAGTTGTTTCAGTGGCTTCGCCGCGCTGAAAAACTTCTAAATTGTGCCGCGATATTTTGCCTCCCAAGCTGATAGCATGACAAGTGTAACGGCTATTACGAGATTGTTCGATCGCACTTTTGCCGATATGAACAACCTCCCCACCTTCCCGCTGCAGCCGAACGTGGTTCACAGTAGCGTTTTCGCCGACAATAACATCCGTTACAGCATTAGTAAAGGCTGGTACATTACCGATAGTTGCGTAATCCTCAATCAGCGTCACATTGCTTCCAGGCTCAGCTATGACCAAGCAGTGCGGCTGGCACATCGTGCCAGATGCACCTGGTGCTGTCAGGAACAGCAAGTGAATCGGAAGTTCGATCGACATATTGGCCGGTACGAACACCACCGCAGAATCCGCCAAACCCGCAGTATTCAGCGCGGTAAACACCTCGGTTTGCTGTCTGTGCTTGCTCAAAACATCGCTGATGCGCCCTTGATATTTTTCAGGTACATTCGATAGATTACCTGCGTAAAAGTCGATCGGCAAATTCGGCAAAACCAACGACTCCACCGTTGACAAATCCGGCGCATAAAAACCGTTGACAAATACCAATCTTAATGGTAAATCATCCCGGTTTTTCACTGGCATAATGATATCAGCCAGCTTAACTTTTGACTGATTGCTCTGGGGTATATGAAAAGGAATTTGCAACACCGGCGACAAATCAGTAAAGCGCCATTCCTCATCCCTCACCGTCGGAAAACTCGAAGAAAGCACGTATTCCGTCGCCACAGCCCGCAAATCCTGCAACCCGTAAGCCGCACTTTTGCTATTAGCAGCCTCCAACTTGCTGCACTGATTCACCAAATCAGTCAAAAACATTTCCCTACTCGCAACTTGCGTATTCATCATCGCGCGCCTACTCCTGCTGCTTCCTCTTCCACAACCCAGTCATAACCGCGCTCTTCCAATTCCAGCGCCAACTCTTTCGGGCCAGTCAAGATAATTCTGCCGGCTTCCATGACGTGAATAAAATCAGGAATAATGTAATTCAGCAACCGTTGATAGTGAGTAATCACCAACATCGAATTTTCCGCATTTGACAACTGATTCACACCGCCGGCGACAATCTTGAGAGCATCGATATCCAAACCCGAATCAGTCTCGTCCAAAATAGCTAATTTCGGTTCCAACAAAGCCATTTGCAAAATTTCATTCCGCTTTTTCTCGCCACCGGAAAAACCCTCATTTACGCTGCGGCCTAAAAAAGAATCATTCATCTTGACAATATCCAGCTTGTCCTCGATTAAATCTTGGAAATCAAAAGCATCCAATTCTTCCAAGCCGCGATGTTTGCGGTGAGCATTGTAAGCCACGCGCAAGAAATCCAGATTGCTAACGCCGGGAATTTCTAAAGGATATTGGAAAGCTAGGAACACGCCAGCTAAAGAGCGTTCTTCCGGCGCTAATTCCAGCAAATTTTGACCAAGAAATGTCACTTCTCCGCCTGTTACTGTATAAGCAGGATGACCCGCCAATATCTTGGATAAAGTGCTTTTTCCAGAACCGTTCGGGCCCATAATCGCGTGAATTTCACCCGATTTAATTTCCAGATTCAAACCCTTCAGGATTTGGGTATCTTCCACATTCGCAGTTAAATCGCGGACGGATAGCACCACTTGACTATTTTCTACAATCATCTATTTTTGTCCTTTTCCTCAATGCACTTTACAGTTTTTTTGCTCGTTCTTCTCGTTCCTAGGCTCTGCCCATTGGTGACAATTTAACGTTAAACCGATAGTCCGCCAGGGAATGAATTCCCTGTCTCAAAGCTAAAGTCCTCTGAAGAGGACTGAGAAGAAAATTTTTAAACTCATTAGTCCTGTTTAGAGGAGTTTAGCTATTAGCCAAGGAATTCATTCCCTGGCGGACGGGGAGCTTAAGTTGTCACCGATGGACTCGGCCTGGAAGAATTTCTTGCCCGCGAAAATTATCCGACACTTCCTTCCAGTTTCAGACTCAACAGCTTATCAGCTTCCGCCGCAAATTCCATCGGTAACTGATTGAAAACATCTTTACAGAAACCGCTAATCATCATCGAAATAGCATTTTCTGCTGAAATTCCCCGCTGTGCGAAGAAGAACAATTGCTCTTCCCCAATCTTAGAAGTAGAAGCTTCGTGTTCGACTTTAGCAGTGTGGTTCTGCACTTGAATATAAGGGAAAGTATTCGCTTGAGCGTTATCCCCAATCAGCATGGAATCGCACTGAGAGTAATTACGAGAGCCTTTAGAGTTAGGCCCCATTTTCACCAAACCGCGATAGCTGTTGGATGAATTACCCGCCGAAATTCCCTTAGAGATAATCGTGCTGCGAGTATTTTTACCAATGTGGATCATTTTTGTGCCGGTGTCAGCTTGCTGCTTGTTATTTGTCAACGCTACCGAGTAGAATTCGCCCACCGAGTTGTCGCCGACTAACACGCAACTGGGATATTTCCAAGTAATCGCTGAACCGGTTTCTACTTGTGTCCAAGAAATCTTAGAATTGACTCCTTGACACAAACCCCGTTTCGTCACAAAGTTGTAAATGCCGCCTTTGCCGTTGGCGTCGCCAGCGTACCAGTTTTGCACTGTGGAGTATTTGATATCGGCATTGTCCATTGTTACCAATTCCACGACGGCGGCGTGCAGTTGATTGGTGTCAAACATCGGCGCGGTGCAGCCTTCTAGGTAAGACACAGAACTGTTTTCTTCAGCCACAATTAGTGTGCGCTCGAACTGGCCGGAATCTCCGTTGTTGATGCGGAAATAGGTTGACAATTCCATTGGGCATTTGACCCCTTTGGGAATGTAAACAAAGGAACCGTCGCTGAATACGGCGGAGTTGAGGGCTGCGAAAAAGTTATCGCCGACTGGTACGACGCTGCCGAGATATTTTTCTATTAATTCGGGATAATCTTTGACGGCTTCTGAAATGGAACAGAAAATAACACCATCTTTGGCTAACTTTTCTCTAAATGTTGTGGCAATTGAAACGCTGTCGAAAACGGCATCGACGGCGACATTTCCCAGCCGCTTCTGTTCGGAGAGGGGAATGCCGAGTTTCTCGAAGGTTTCTAGCAGTGTCGGGTCTACTTCGTCCAAACTGTTGAGCTTTTTGGGCTTTTGTTTGGGGGCGGAATAGTAGATAATTTGTTGGTAGTCGATCGCGGGATAGTTGACGTGGGGCCAGGTGGGCTCGGTCATTGTCAACCACTTCCGGTATGCTTTGAGGCGGAATTGCAGCATGAATTCCGGTTCGTTTTTCTTGGCGGAAATCAGGCGGACTACATCTTCGCTCAAGCCGCGGGGGATGGTGTCTGACTCGATGTCGGTGACGAAACCGTATTTATACGGCTGGTTGACTAAGGTTTTGACTGTGGTAGAACTCATTATTTTGCGTGTTCAGTGTTCTAGATAATGCTCTCTGGATGGCAGACGGGGCAATGCCTGTCAGGGCTTGAGCGAGTTCTGCTGGACTGCTCTGGGAAGTTAAACAACAGATTTGTTGCTTTACTATATTTTAAGCTACATTAACAATAGTGATATTGTCAAAGTCAAATTAATAATTTTTTGTGAAGATGATGGAGACTACTCAGCAGACTTCCACGAAACAAGACATCCTGCAATATTTGCTCAAGGGGGGGCAGGGGACGGCTATTGAGTTGGCGGAGTCTTTGGATATCAGTCCGCAGGCGATTCGCCGTCACTTGAAGGATTTGGAAGCGGAGGGGCTGATTCAGTATCAGTCGGTTCAGGCTGGGATGGGGCGGCCGCAGCACATTTATGAGCTTACCAGTCAGGGGCGCGATCGATTCCCGAATCGTTACGGTGATTTTGCTGTCTCTTTTCTGGATACGTTGGCGGAAACCGTCGGCCGCGAGCAAGTGATTACTATCTTGCAAAAACAGTGGCAGCGCAAGGCGACGGAGTATCGGCGGCTGGTGGGTGCGGGTTCGCTGGAAGAGCGGGTGACTAAGTTAATGGAACTCCGCAGGGCTGAAGGCTATATGGCTGAGTGTTATCCTGTAGAATCGGTAGAGGTTGGGATCTGCGATCGCGCTGGGAAGGGCGATCGATTTGTGTTGATGGAACACAACTGCGCGATTTCTAATGTTGCTGAAACTTTTCCGAGTGTCTGCGGTAATGAGTTGGAAATGTTTGCGGGGGTGTTGCCGGACTGTACTGTGGAGCGGACTCACTGGATTATTAATGGGGAACACCGCTGCGGTTATTTGATTGCAAGGAGGAAGGAAGAAGTTCGGCAACGGATTTTGTAACGGATGTAACGGATGTCACGCATGGAAGTTCGACAACGGATGAGTGTAAGGGATGTCACGGATGTCACGGATGTCACGGATTACCCATTACCGATTAGCAATTACTAATTTTTAATATATGGAACCGCTAGCAGATTTTTTAAAGCCGGAAGAGTGTGCCGAAGTTGATATGGCGCTGCTGTCGTCGAAGGAAAAGTTTTCGGCGCGGGTGGCAATTTATGCTTTGAGGGTGCTCAAGCAAATTGCTGGGGAGACTGGGAAGCCGGTGGCTGAGGTGACTAATGGGCAGGTGATGGATTGGATTAAGAATGATGAGAGTATTAAAGGATCGATCGAACTTGATGCTAGTTTTGAAAACTTTTTTACGAATTTGGTAATTGCGTCTTTGCGGCCGTTGAGGCAAATTGCGACAGAATCTGAAAGCCCGATCGAACAATTAACAGTTAAGCAGGTCGTGGCGTGGTTTGTGAAGGACGGGAAGATTCGCAGAGAACAGGGAACCGAGGCGGCGTTTTTGGACTTGTGAGTTAAAGGTCGATCGGCCCCACTGGCAAATAATACGTCAAACTCGACTATTGGGGGGGGTTTCGGGCGATGGAAAAAAAGTTTTGCCAAAGGGGTTGACAGACAGGGGAAAACTTGATAAGGTAATTAAGTCGAGCGAAAGAGATGCAGCGCATCAAACTTAGCTCAAGCTTAACGCAGACACAGGATTAAAAGTTTTCAAAGCTTTCCTGGTGCTTATGATGTAATGGAACCACTCCGATCCATCCCGAACTCGGTTGTTAAACGTTGCTATGGCGAAGATACTCGGCGGGTCACTGCCCGGTAAAATAGCTCAGTGCCAGGTTAATAATAAATTAAAGCTCTTTTCCCGCAACAACGGAAAAGGGCTTTAGTTTTTTGGTGAGTTCTTAGGCATCTACACCACAGCAAGTCTTGGGCGCTTTGTAGAAATCTCAATATTCTGGGTCAGCAGCAGATTTGTGGTCGATAGAACTTGATGCTAGTTTTGAAAACTTTTTTACGAATTTGGTAATTGCGTCTTTGCGGCCGTTGAGGCAAATGGCGACAGAATCGGGAGGGGCGATCGAACAATTAACAGTTAAGCAGGTCGTGGCGTGGTTTGTGAAGGACGGGAAGATTCCCACAGAACAGGGAACCGAGGCGGCGTTTTTTGATTTGTGAGTTAAAGGTCGATCGGTCGCACGCCCAAACCCGGCCTCAAACCCCGATAATTCCAGCGGTTTCGGGCGATCGAAAAAAACTTTTGACAAAAGGGTTGACAGACAAAGGAAAAGTTGATAAGGTAATTAAGTCGAGCGAAAAAGATGCAGCGCATCAAGCTTAACATTAAGCTAAACGCAGACACAGGATTAAAAGTTTTCAAAGCTTTCCTGGTGCTTATGATGTAATGGAACCACTCCGATCCATCCCGAACTCGGTTGTTAAACGTTGCTATGGCGAAGATACTCGGCGGGTCACTGCCCGGTAAAATAGCTCAGTGCCAGGTTAATAATAAATTAAAGCTCTTTTCCCGCAACAACGGAAAAGGGCTTTAGTTTTTTGGGGAGTGATTAGGCATCTACACCACAGCAAGTCTTGGGCCCTTTGTAGAAATCTCAATATTCTGGGCCAGCAGCAGATTTAGGGTCGATCGAACTTGATGCGAGTTGTGAAAACTTTTTTACGAATAGGGTGGTGGCGTCTTTGCGGGATGAGAGGCAAATTGCGACAGAATCTGAAAGGGCGATCGAACAATTAACAGTTAAGCAGGTCGTGGCGTGGTTTGTGAAGGACGGGAAGATTCCCACAGAACAGGGAACCGAGGCGGCTTTTTTGGATTTGTGAGTTAAAGGTCGATCGGCAACACTGGCAAATAATACGTCAAACTCGGCTATTGGAGGCTGTTTCGGGCGATCGAAAAAAACTTTTGACTTTGGGGTTGACAGACCGGGGAAAACTTGATACAGTAATTAAGTCGAGCGAAAGAGATGCAGCGCATCAAGCTTAACATTAAGCTAAACGCAGACACAGGATTAAAAGTTTTCAAAGCTTTCCTGGTGCTTATGATGTAATGGAACCACTCCGATCCATCCCGAACTCGGTTGTTAAACGTTGCTATGGCGAAGATACTCGGCGGGTCACTGCCCGGTAAAATAGCTCAGTGCCAGGTTAATAATAAATTAAAGCTCTTTTCCCGCAACAACGGAAAAGGGCTTTAGTTTTTGGGTGAGTTATTAGTCGTTATCTTGGATACTCAATAGATCGATCAATGGCTTGAGATCGAGATACATTGTACGATAAGGCACTGATGATGGTAAAGACTCATTAGGATCGACAAATTGAAAACCAAACTTCTCGTAAAAGCCAGATGCGTCATAGGGAGGAGTAGTATCCGGGTCGTAAAGTGCGTCAACGGTCATAAAGCGCACGCCAACTGTAGGTGAAATCTCCGCTGCAACGTACTCTACTGCCCATTCAACTAGACGGCGACCGGCTCCTTTCGCACGTCTATCTACCGCTAGTAAACCAATCTTGATAGCTGGAAACGACTGGTACTGAACGCCTTCGTCAAGCAGGATTTGTTCGGCTAATTCCAGTTTATCTGTGAGTAGGGTGATGTAACCTGCCAAACTGTCTTCACAGCGTAAAATCCAGCATTGACTGATACGAGCATCTATATCTCGCTGAATGCGTCCTTGTCGCCAGTAGGTGACAAACTCACCCCGCAGACAACGAAACCCCTGACCAGAAATGGTAAGCTCGGAGGTTAAATGCTCGACAGGCAGATCGGAAAAATCAACTCCCGCAAACTTACTACTTGGCGGCATTGGCAGTTGTCCGACGATGGCGACGAGCGGCAATCCGTTTAGCTAAAGCTAAAGCAGCTTCATTTGCAACATAACCGCCAGTCTTAAGCGCATGAGCAAGTTTTTGAACTTCGCTACCTGAGACTGGCTTGGAAACTGTATGCAGTGGGTACTTCATAAAAAAACTCGGTAAGTGGGAAACTCAGAGTCTTTAGACCTGAGAGGGAAACGACACGAGCGGTTTCAATCGCCTTGAATCTTTCTTGTCATTACCGCCTTGGAGTTACTTAGTTCGGTGTACTTTTGTAATGCACTTTCGACGAGACAGTTATCGTCTCAAACCTTGTAACCCTGTACGCATAATGTTGCTCTTGTGGAGCCTCCCTTGCGGGGTAATGTTCGCTTCGCCAATGTTATCAGGGCTTGTTAGGCTAGCAGCACTGTCTCAGTGACCTTGAAACTGTTTAACTACTAGCGACAGGGCAGGGGACTAGCGTCGCATCCACAGGGTGTCGTGACCTAAATAACGTAGACCTCGAAGGTCTTAGGCTGGTCAGAATGGCTTACTTGATTTCTCTTGCAAGCCCAATCTCTTTAGAGTTGGGTTCCTGACTACGAAACCTGATTCACTAACTCTATTGTAGTATACATTCTATTTTTGAGGTAAAAGTTTAGGAAGATTAGTTATGATTCCGAAATTGATGCTCTCTACATTAGACTTGTAGAAGGTAAGCATCAGTGTCGCACTTTACAGTTAACTGACGAAATTACTTTAAATATTGGGGAAAATGAGTTATTGGTAGGGATAGAAGTTTTAGAGGCTACACAGGTTTTAGGTAGTGGAAATGTACCTAATGTAGTGCTAGAAAATATAGCTTTTACTGTAGCTTAAATAGGGAAAGCAATCGCTACCTGTGTCAATCTAAGTAAGGATGAGTGGAAAAATGATCCGTACTTTTGATGCAAAATCTTATACAGATTTACTTGTTCGGTATCAACCAAAACCGATCGCAAATGAAGCAGAAAACGAGGCCGCGATCGCTCTCGCTTGCGAACTGGAACACCGCCCTATGCGATCGCTGGAGGAAGAGCTATTTCTGGAGCTTTTGATAACGCTGATTGAAAAATTTGAATCTGAAAATTATCCGATTCCGGCAGGAAATGCTGCTTCAATGTTGCAACATTTAATGGATGCGAGAAATTTGGAGAAATCTGATTTGATTCCTGTTTTGGGAACGGAAACAGAGGTTGATAAAGTTTTTGTTAGCAGAAGGGCGATCGAAATAGATGAAGCCAGAAAATTAGCTGATTTTTTCCAAGTTGATATGAGTTTGTTTCTTTAAGTGCGAGCTGCTACTTGTTGAGTAGGAGCTACCGATCAAAGAATTGAATCCAAAATTTCTGGGGTCAATCCTCGCGCTTGAGCATTCCGACTAATCTCACTCATTACCTCCTCTAGGGGTCTTTTGCATCGAATTGCATCACTAAGTTTCAGGCTAAGTAATGCCTCCAATTTACGACGCTCTTCCTCAGAAGCAGCCTCAAAGATTCTGGCAACCTCAGCATTAACGCGAATTGCGATCGTTTTGGTTTGCATGATGGTTATGTGATGTTTTAATGACTGTTTTCAAATAAGCTAGAATGGCGGGGGAATCGAACCATATTTTAATACAATCATAACCAGCGATCGCCCTTAATTTTAGCAGTCAATAGTGGGCGATCGCCTTCCGCCTTCTTCATAGTCCGAATCGCGGGCAAAAGTTACGGCCTAAACTGTGCTATATCTCAGACCAATTTCTCGAAGCAATTGACTCAAATTCTCCTTGTCAGATTCATTATAGAACATACCTACTACCTCTTTCAAATTAGACAAGTCCTTCCTATATTGCTCGTCAGATAGCTGGGACACTAATTGCGCCGGGGAATTTTTTACTAAATCTTGTCCATTAGATAAGATATTTACAACATCTTTCAACTTAGACAAGTTCTTACTGTATTTCTCGTTAGATAAAATATCTACTGCATATTTTAATTGAGAAGATTGGTTTTTCTACTTATCATTAGAAACAAGTTCGCCTAACTTCTCATCATTAGAGGTGATAGCTACTAAATCTTGTAAATTAGATAAATTCGTAGCGTACTTCTCGTCAGATAAAATCTCAACTACCTTTTTCAACTCAGACAACTCCTTCTTCTGCTTATCGTCACAGAGCAGTGAGCATAATTTTATTTCCGTCTTTAAAAATCTTGCTAAATCTTTGTAATCGCTCGATTTGTTTGTCCAGAGAAGCCGTCCGTCAGTAAAAACGACCCGGGAGCATCTCACTTTTTCAGCCAAGCTAGAAATTGGAGTTTTGAGGCAGGAGGCAGGAGGCAGAAGGCAGTAGGAAAGAGGAAGAAGGAGGGAGCTAGAAGAAGTTTTTTTACAAATATGAGATGCTCCCAACGACCCCCGCATTTGTCAAGAAACCACTGGTGTCTATCAAAGCGATTACCTTTTCATCTGGGTAAACAGATAGCCATGCAGACAGCGCATTTGATAGTTTATCTAAGGGAATATTAGGAGCGGAAAAACTATTATCCGATTTGTATTTATCGCGTACATTCTTTTGAATAAATTCTCCAAAATCACCCGGAACGGTATTTTCAGTATAGGTGTAGGTTCGAGTTTCTAACTGGTGCAGCACCGATGAATCCCGTGTCTTTCCACTTTTGAGAAATAACCAAATCACAAATGCTGTACCCGATGCAACAAAAGCTGGACCGGCGGTGATTAAACTGAGTCCACCAAGAGCCGAGATGGTGGTAGTGATAGCAGCAGCACCCGATAATGTACCCGTTACTCCCAAAGCACTTGCAGCAGTCCAAGCAGCTAAAACAGTTGCAGTACCGGCGAATGTTCCTGTAGCAAATGCAATTCCCAGATTTTTTTGTTCTTCGCTGCCTGAAGTGCAGCGAGGAGCAACGACGAGCGAATTTGTAGGAGTTCAGGTGAGCTTATTTTTGCTGTGGTTGGTTACTTCTATTTCCCGCTTGTCTTGCTTGAAACAGAGTTTTGCCACGCCTTCGCTTGCTCAACAAACATCTCTGGATTGTGTTCCGGCGTTGCAATTAAGGCTGCTTCGATGTTTGACCACGGAACGAACAAGTCAGAACCTGACATGGTAAGGCTAATCCAATCTATCAATGTCAATCGAATACCATTACCATCAACGGCTTGCACTTCGCCTACATAACTACGGAGAGGCGCTGTGCCCTCACGAAGCGTTAAAGCAACCCAAAATCCGGCTGCAATAGTCTGGTCTTTGTATTTTTCAATCGCCACTTTGATTTCTGTGTTCCTTAGTAAAGTCATCCCTATCATTATAGCACCAACACCTAACCTCACTATACATTGAATGCCATTCATTCATTAACTATGTTGTTGCAATACTTCCTCTAACTCCGATAATGAGTTTTGTAAGTTAAGTTTCCCTAAGTGGCTCATCAAAGTCATCAGGTAGCGGTAGAACAAACATTCCTTTCATTGTTCCGGCAACTAAACGCTTCTTTGTCGGCTTTTTTTGAGTGGAGTTTTTAGCCTGCTTTTCTATCAAAAACTCAATGTAATGAAGCACTTCTGTCTGAAGTGACTCAGGGAGTTCTGCTAATTTTTCTAAAATGACTGGCTGTATCATGGTTTCTGCTCGCGATCGATACCCATCTACTCCATTAAAGCACCCACACCCAAAGTCAGCCACAGAATACCCCATTATTTAGATTTCTGGACGCACTCGAACCAAAGAAACCGGGTTTTTTTACGAAAAGAGCGTTCCCGCCCGCAGATTCGCTAAAAAACCCGGTTTCTGGACCCCCATGCGTAAGTCCTAATCTAGTAGAATCGCCCCCGCACTAACACAATCATCATTTTGCAACTTGCCTAAAATTACCCGATCGACTATTCTTCCTAGTAGATATGATCTTGATATAACAACCAACAAAAACATGACAGCAATATTACCGCCTTGGATAGTTTTAGACTCCCTATTGCACAACTGGCTACTAGAAGATATCGGTAGGGGCGATCGCACAACATCGGCCTTATTTCCCGCAAACAGCATCCAGGGTACTGCTAAATGGATAGTCAAAGAAGCGGGAGTCATTGCCGGATTGCCAATTGCCGATCGCACATTTAAACTTTTAGACAGCAGCCTCAGTTTCATCCCCCAAGTACCAGAAGGGAAACTGTGCGAAAAAGGAGAAGTAATTGCCGAGATTTCCGGCAATTTCGATGCGCTGCTAACCGGAGAAAGAGTAGCATTAAACTTGGCAATGCGTTTGAGCGGCATCGCTACTTTGACTCAGAAATATGTTGACAAAATTGCCGATTTGCCAGTGCAATTAGTGGATACGCGCAAGACAACGCCCGGATTGAGATTGTTGGAAAAATACGCAACTCAAGTCGGCGGTGCTTGCAATCACCGGATGGGATTAGATGACGCGGTGATGATTAAAGACAATCACATTGCGGCGGCTGGGGGAATTGCAGAGGCGATCGCCCTAATCCGCAATTCTATCCCCTATCCGCTGACTATCGAAGTCGAAACCGAAACTCTCGCCGAAGTAGAAACAGCTTTGCAGCACAAAGCCGATATTATCATGTTAGATAATATGTCCTGTGATTTGATGCGGCAGGCTGTGGCAATAATTCGCCAAAAGAGCGATCGGGTCAAAATTGAAGCTTCCGGCAATGTTACTTTAGAAACAATTAGAAGCGTAGCCGAAACCGGAGTGGACTATATTTCTACCAGTGCTCCGATTACGCGATCGACTTGGTTGGATTTGAGCATGAAAATTAATAGTAATACCCGCAGTCCGGCAGGGGTTTAAACCCCTGCCTCAAAGCTGAAGTCCTCTAAAAGAGGACTAATAGACATCTCCAAAAAAGAACTTGAAACCCAAGTCAAGCCTAAGCTAAAATCTAATTTCGGGAGAAGTCTAATGAATTATTCAGTCCTCTTTTAGAGGACTTTCGCTATGAGCCAGGGGTTTAAACCCCTGGCGGTATTTGGGGCCCGATCGATATTTCGGCTGAAGTTGATACCAATGGGCAAGGCCGTGTCCGACCTTGCTGAGAGTCAACTGTTAACTATTGGTTAGTTATTACCAATAACCAATAACCAATAACCACTAACTACTAACAAATTACTACTTAGAGATAAAATGAACCCAAAAATTTCCGTCAGGTATACAGAGGCTGCGGATTAAGCGGTAAGTATAGTGCAAGTAAGCACCGCTGACACTTGTATCGTAGCCAGTTCGGAACCACTCGCCATAGGGATCGTGGACGAAGAATCCCTCGCTGTCGTAGCCTGATGCAACTATAATGTGACCGAAAGACGTGAAGTATCCGTGGATGACAGCGGGATTTCCGCTGGCTAGCCAATCTTGAACGTCATCAATAGTTGCATTCTCGGTAAAGAAATCTTGAGCGCCGTAATCTCTAACAATCTTTGCTAAATCGTAGGGGTCCCAGCGACTGTAACCTTTGGCGATCGCATATTCGTAAAGTTCGTCTTCATATTGCCCGGTTTGTTTGCGCCGTGGCACCCTCAAAAAGTCCATACACATCGCTAATGAAGTTACATTGCAAGAACCTGTAGGATTGTTGAAGTTATCCATTTGCGATAGATAAGGAATGCCCAGCCTGACAGTTGGGGGATTCGGTTTCGGAAAAAGCAGAATGCTGTCTTGAGTAATTTGAGCGTGTCCTCCGAAAACATACCAAACCCCTGAACCTTTGAAAGACTCGTTGCGGAGAGCAACTCGGATGTGACCGCGAGCCGGAGCAAAAGCCAGGATCTCCAACTCTTTTCCGGCTGGTATTACTTGTTTTTCTGAGTCCTGAAGTTGAGAAGACGCGACCGGTTTTGATTTAAAAATGGTGTCTCTGAGCGTTTTCAGGATCAGGGGCTGTGTGGGAATGTCCTCTGGTTTGGTTTCGATCAGCTTTTTGGCTGTGACTGCTCCCAAAAAACCCGCTTCGCCGCACTTCATCAGAGTTTGAAATCGGTGGAGGGTGGCGGTAGAGAGAGGGCCAAAAATTCCGTCTACAGGAGGCTTCAGTAAACCTAGGTCAATGAGGCGGCTTTGAATTTGGCCACTGAGTTCGTCGTCTGCAGCGATTGCTTTGGCATCGTACCTAATGTTTGAGTTGAGAAAGTTTTGTAATTTCATGCTTGCGTGCGTGCCCCTGTCAATCGATTTTAGATTTTAGATTTTAGATTTTAGAATTACGACCGCAGATAAATCCGGTGGCCCCATACCAAATTGCTCGATTGTCAATAATACCCTGTTTATCGTCTCATAAAATTACGGTAATTTTTCCGCTCAATCGATTTTAGATTTTAGATTTTAGATTTTAGAATTACGATCGCCAATAAACCCGGTTTTCCTAGACTAAATTGCTGGCTCGTCAATAATTCCCAGTTTATCGTCTCATAAAATTACGGTAATTTTACCGATCGCCCGTACCTTAAAGGCTTCATACTAATTATTGGATACAAAACCTTCAAGGCGAGAGCCGATCGAATTTCACGCACTATTGACTAAAAATCCCTGGTGCGCGTTGACATTGTTTCTACCGAATTCCGAATGCCGTTGGATGCCTCAAAAGCAGAAGGATAGCAGAATTGCCCTGTTGAGGCGAAGTCCGATTTATGCTTAGTCGGGGCGAATTACCACAACACCCATTGCGTCGGGAGACAGATATTTGACAGCGGCTTCTCGGAGATCCTCGGCAGTCTGAGCTTGGATGCAGGCGGAATAGTTGAGGGCGGGAGCGATATCTCCTACCATCGACTGATAGTAACCGTACAAACTTGCTCGATCGCTCGGAGTTTCGTTACCAAAGATAAACCGATTTGCTACTTGAGTGCGGATGCGGGAAATTTCGGCATCTGTCACCAGTTCGGTTTGGAGAGTGCGGATGTGTTGGACGATGGCTGCTTCCACTGCAGCCAAGTTTTCTGTCGGTAGTTGAGCAGAAATTGAGAATACGCCGCCGAGTCGCTGAGTCATGTTGCTGACCGAAATTGACGACACTAGCCCTTTTTCTTCGCGCAAATCCTGCACCAAGCGAGTTGTGCGGCCGTGTCCCAAAATTGTCGCCAAAACGTCCAGGGCATAAGTTTCGGACATTTCCATGAAACCTGGCACTCGCCACATCACGATCAGTCGGGCTTGCTGAAGGGCAGAGTCTACAAATTCGCGGCGGACTGTTTCTGTAAAGGGCGATTCTTGACCGTAGTTCAGGATTTGGGGCTCAGGGTGAAAGTTGCTGACAGCAGGCACATTTATTTTGTTGTTTTGTGCTGTACTTTTTGCTGCAAAACTGTCTGCGACAATTTCTATTAGTTGATCTACTGGCAAATTGCCTACAGCTACGGCTGTCATGGCCCCTGGGTGATATCTGCTGCTGTGGAAATCCCGCATTTGTTGCGCTGTCAACTGTTCGATTACCGCAGTCGGGCCGAGTACCGGTCGCTTGTAGGGCAGGACTTCAAACGCTAATTCCATCGATCGCTGATAGGTGCGGCGGCGGGGATTGTCTTCCGATCGTCTAATTTCTTCTAACACTACCAGCCTTTCGCGATCGAAGGCGTCGTCGGGAATGCTGGCGTTGAGCAACACATCGACTTGCAGGGGAGCTAGTTCGGCAAAATCTTTAGGAGCTGTGGTGATGTAATAGTTAGTGTAATCTTGGCTGGTGGCAGCATTGGTGACAGCGCCGCGTTGCTCGATCGCGCGCTCAAATTCGCCACTGGGAATGCTGGGAGTTCCCTTAAAAATCATGTGTTCTAAAAAGTGAGCCATGCCGTTAATGTCGTCTGGTTCGACGGCTGAGCCTAAATTGAGCCACACGCTGAGGTTAACAGCATCGACCGGCAAGTGTTCGGCTATAACGGTGAGGCCGTTGGGGAAATGGCGGATTGTTGGGGCGTTGAGGGGCGATCGAGCTGAGGTTTTGAGTAGGGTTGATGTCATTGTGCTTTTAAATTGATCTTGTTCTCTATATCTTAAAGGGTCTTCCGATTTTAGATTTTAGATTTTAGATTTTAGATTGAGCCCACGGCTGATGGTTGCTGGGGATATTGTCGGGGGCGATCGGGAAATCAGTGCAAATCCTAAAAAATCACTTTAATCAAGATATTTATAAATTTTCCGGTTTCCCAATGTTTAGTGGCGTGGATATTTATGTAGGTTGTCACTTCACTCAAGATAAAAAACATTTATGAGCCCAACTACTCGGACAATTAATTACACTAAATGGGGCTTTATTTTAGGTACTCCTATTGCTTTTTTTGCATTTGTTGCTACGGCTGCTACCGTTCCAGAATTTAGATGTAGTATAGATAAAACTGCCGCTCTATGTTCGGAACAACGACAAAATATTGAACTGTATACACAAAGTGAAGCGGGAGAATATTTAGCTGATGTAAAAATTATATTCACCGCTAAAGGTCCACCAGAAACTCAGTATACCGATAATAATGGTTATGTCAAAGTCAGGATTCCCACCAAAGGAGATGTTCGTGTTAATTTGAGTAAGGTAGGTTATCCAACTCAAAATTTTACTATCAACCTCGAAAACGATCAAAGCATAACCAGAATTATTCGATTCACCAAATCTGGTCAACCAATAATTGAGGCTTCATCTCCAACTTCACAATCTCCATCTTCACTTCCATCTCCATCTTCATCTTCATCTCCTTCTTCCGTGCCTCCAACACCTACTGCTACAACTACCGAAGTTAAATGCGAAGATGTGTCTAGGAATGGTAACAATGACTATGACTATGATAACCTAATTAGTGTTGCTAAGCGCACTGAACAACCGAGTAGTTATTTTCAACTTTCGGCATCGAGACCCAAATCTTTTGCCTGTAAAATCATCAACAACTCAGGTGAAATAAAACTAGCTTATGGTTTACCTGACAACTCTAATTTAACTCGTGTATCTGTCAAAATTTACGTGGATGGTATTATCCGAAAAGATTTGGTTTTTGGTCGAGGTCAGGCCATACGTGAGTCACTAGATATTAAAGGTGCATCGGGATATACTATCAATTTTGAAGTTGTCCCCAAAAATGCAGAATTTTCAGGTGATGTCTATAATCTGTTGCCTAAGCCATGAGTGAATCTAGCCTTTAATCTGTCTTAAATATCTCCCTTATTTCTTAGTCCGCGCAGGCGGACTTTGTTTGTATAGTAGCGGTTTCAACCGCCGACTAATCAAGGAAGCAATGAACCCGAATCTGATGCGAGTGCGTTTACGTTAGAATAAATTCAGCAAAAGCATTAGAGAGTTATCTATGACCGCTAAATTAATACACGACAAATCAGTATCTAAAATTGCCGAAAAATACCGACAAGAAGGCTATACAGTATTGGTTGACCCTGAACCCGAACAGATCCCTTTCGATTTAGGGACATATCGTCCAAATTTGATTGTAAAAAAGAACGAAGCCGAAGGTTACATAATCGAATTCAAACGTTCTGCCAGACAAACATCCATAGACAGGTTGAAAGAAATTGCTGAAATAGTCTCTAAAAATACAGGCTGGCGTTTCTTGTTAATTACTGAAGATGCTTTACTGAAAGACGAAGACAATGAAGTCAATCTATTATCTTGGGAACAATTTTTTAGTAGAAAAATACAGGGTGAACGTCTAATTTCATTAGGAGAAAATGAAGGCTCGTTTTTATCACTTTGGGGAACAATTGAAGCACTACTGCGTAGACGAGCTGAGGAAGTTACTATTCCCATTGAAAGATTTCCAACTGTATCTCTGATCAAACATATGTATTCCCAAGGAGAAATTTCAATCGAAGAGTACGATCGAGCAATGCTACTTTTAAGCGTAAGAAACCGATTTATTCATGGATTTGAAGCGCCCGAAGCCAATGAGTCTGTATCTGAATTGCTCGCCCTTGTCAATGAATTAATCAGTTTATGGGCACCACAGTTATCTCAGTCCTAAAAGGTTTGGCAATAAGTCCTGAGTTTTTTTGGTGACAGCATTCGATGGAAAATCTAAAATTGCAGAAAAACTTAATATTTCCACAAGCAGCTTTTCAACGATTTTGGCGATCGACTTCGGGGAAAATCGGCTTAATTTTGACTGTAGCGCTGACGATCGCGGCACTGTTGGCCACCCTACTTTCCCCTTACGATTCGGCGGTCGATCGAGATTATTTGTCGCGCTTAGTGGCTCCTAGCGCTAAACATTGGTTTGGCACCGACAGTTTGGGGCGAGATTTGTTGGTGCGGGTGTGGCACGGATTGGGAATATCTTTACTCGTCAGCCTGGTTTCTGTGGGTGCGGGTTTAATTGTGGGAACGCTTTTGGGGCTGGTGGCCGGGTATTTTCGGGGGTTGCTGGAAATGGCGATCGGCACTTTGGCGGATATTTTGTTAGCTTTTCCTTCGATTTTACTGGCGATCGGCGTTGTTACCGTCACCGGGCCGAGCCTGCAAAGCGTAATTATCGCCGTCAGCCTCGTGCAAATTCCAATTTACATCCGCTTAACTCGCAGTATGGTGCTGTCTCTGCGGGAACAAGAATTTGTTTTGGCTGTCAAGGCCTTGGGCGCCAGCGACTTACGGATTATTTTTCGCCACATTTTGCCGGGAAGTCTCGCGCCTCTAGTTGTACAAGCAACTCTTTCGACTGGTACCGCGACACTAGAAGCAGCCGGTTTGGGTTTTTTGGGTTTGGGCGCACAGCCGCCGGTTCCTGAGTTGGGGACAATGCTTTCTGATGCTTTTAAGGGCGGATACGCTCTTTCCTCTCCTTGGACTATTTTGTTTCCCGGTTTGCTGATTACCTTGACTGTTCTTGGTTTCAACCTTTTGGGGGATGGCCTGCGAGACGTTTTAGACCCCAGAGGGAATTAGAGGGGAAGTGGGGGAATTTATATTTTTGCGTTTTGCCTTCTGCCTTTTACCTTCTGCCTTCTGCCCTCTGCGCCCTCTGCGCCCTCTGCGGTTCATCCCCTCTTCCTTCCTCCTCCCTCTAAAATCTAAAATCTAAAATCTAAAATCTAAAATCGACCGACTTGACTGCTGTCACGATCTACGCGAAACTTTACATACAACTGATGTATTGCTTCTACATATTAATAAGTTCTGTTAAGTTGTGACTCAAAACCTATCAATTCGTCAAAATTGATATAGCGCTTTGTCAGTCAGCCAACTCTCAAGAAGCTACTTCAGGAGGCATCGTCCCTGGCTTGCTGGTGTCGGTGTCTGTTCTCAATATTCCTATTCAGTCAGCCCGCATTATGGAAACACTAGAGTTTGTGATCTATCCAGATGGCCGCGTACAGGAAACCGTCACCGGCATTGTCGGTGCTTCCTGTGCTGAGGTAACGGCTGCAATTGAAGCTCAGCTCGGCGTGGTGCTTCACCAAGAGTCAACATCTGAATATTTCGCGCAAGCGCTGCATCAGTCAGCCGAAGCGACGGCCCAAGTGGCTTTTAGCGATTGGTAATTTTTTTTGTTGAGTTCACTTAAATTTTTTTGGAATCACCATGTCACACTTTAGCCAAATTAAGACCCAGATCCGCAATTTGAATTCTTTGGAAGCTGCTTTAACTGACTTGGGTATCGACTGGAAGTCGGGCCCAACTGAGGTGCGCGGCTATCGCGGCCTAACCAGCACCGCTGAGGTTGTCATTGAGCAAAAAAACGGCTACGACGTAGGTTTTAGCTGGAACGGGACTGAGTATGAATTGGTGGCTGACTTGCAGTTTTGGCAGCAAGCTTGGTCTGTAGACCGTTTTCTGAATAAGGTGACTCAGCGCTACGCTTACCATACTGTGGTGAATGAAAGCGCTAAGCAGGGTTTCCAAATTTCTGAGCAAAAGCAAAATCAAGACGGTTCGCTCCGCTTGGTGGTGCAACGCTGGTGCGCTTAATAATTTTTCGAGATTTTTGCAATCTTGTCTCATCAAAGTCCGCCTGCGCGGACTTATTTACTATTGTGGGGGTCTAAATGTCTGAGCTTTCTGGACTCGGAATAGATACAGCAATCGATCGCTCTGGTTTAGAGCCGGAGTTGGGGGGATTTTTGCGGGATGCGCCCGATCGCTCTGGTTTGGAACCGGAGTTGGGCGGCGTGTTGCGCCAAAAAGGGGTCTATGTTGATGAGATTACCTGCATTGGCTGCAAGCACTGCGCTCACGTTGCTCGCAATACTTTTTATATTGAACCGGATTACGGTCGATCGCGCGTAGTTCGACAAGACGGGGATTCTGAAGAGTTGATTGCTGAGGCGATCGACACTTGTCCGGTGAATTGCATTCACTGGGTTGATTACACCGAACTCAAGAATCTGGAAGAAGAACGCAAGGATCAGGTGATTCCTGTAGTTGGTTTTCCGGTGGATATGGCGACAGTTAAGGCCGGTATTCGCCAGCGACAAAAGAATAAGTTGGGCGATCGTAAGTTCAAAGGTTGATTAACAGTAAGACTTTTTCTGACATTTGCTAACAATCACTTACATTTGCCTTCTGGTCTTCATGTCATATAGAATGAATTTAGCCACTCAGATGTAGGTGAAAAACCTTGGTAGTACGCAACCGCTATATAAATAAGTTGCCTCTACATTATCAAAGCAAATAATCAGATTGGCGTGGGGCTGTAAGCGATAACCAAGCTGAAGGCAAGAATATAAGTGCTTGTAGAAATTTCTACGGGCATCGGTTGATACGCCTTGGTTGAGATCTGATCTCAACTTATGTATTTGTTAGCAAATGTTAGCAAAAAAGTATCGGTAGCCATTGAAATCCCCAATTCCCATCCACAGCTTGAAACCTGTGGCTCAAACAACAAAAACAGCCCGCGCGGGCTGTTTTTATACAAAATATAACTTTCACGTTTTCGATCTCTTAGTCCGCGAAGGCGGACTTTGTTTGTGTAGAAGCGGTTTCAACCGCCGAGTGATGCCTCGCAGATTATTTCAAAGGATGGTGCTCAGCGAGAATTTTCTCAACTCTAGCTTCGTCGATTCTGGCAGTTAATGTTGATGCCTCGTTGTTATCGCGAATGGTTTTTGCTAAAGTAAAAGAGGAGCCGACTGAAAAAGTTAAACCCATACCCATAAAAGCTTTTTGCCAGGGGTCTACCTGTAAATAAATGATACCTACAGTAGTGGCCGAAAGGGCAACAATAAAAGAAACCCAGCACTGAAGTATCCAAGCATTAGTATCTTTTTGGCGTATGATTTGTTTCTGCATAGTGCCTCTAAGTCAAATATATCTTTTGGTTGATTAACTTAAAGCATAGAGAGTGCGACTGAAGCGGTCAGGAGAGCAGGGGACAGTTTCGATAAGTGAACAGTGCGATCGGGCTTTTGACTAAAAATTAGAACGCTGTAGATAGGGTTTAAGGCTCTCGAAAGACTGGGTGGGAGTAGACAGTTGGGAAACTGGACTAAGGGAGATTGATTTAGTAGGATTCGTTTTGTTAATTACTAGGGTCGGCGTCTATGGTTTGCTGCTGTATTTGTTGTAGCAAAGTTTGATAACGATGTCGTTCTTGTTCAAGTTGGGCGATCGATTCTTCTGCACGCTGCCGTTGTTGTTCAGCTTGGGTAGGATGCTGGCAAACAAGATTTCTAGATTTTCTTTAATAGTGACAATCCATCGGAATTGTTTGGTGTTGTCTGCCATTGGTTCTGCGTCGCGATCGGGGTAGATGATTTTTGATACAGTTTCGGCGGGTAGTTGTTGTACCATAACTGTTGATGGATTGGGGATGCTGATTTTAGTATAGTTTTTGAGGGTGGGATGGGTGAGCGGGCGATCGCCTTCTCGTTTCCTCTCCCAAGGAAAAGCGATCGCATCAATTCTCTATTCCAAGTAGTTCTATACTGTTTGAATATTACTGAATTCTGCCAAGACGACCTGTATTTGTGCCATCACTTGCGTTAATCATTATGTCAGCCGAACTCGGTTTATTACCAGAGAACTTGGGTAATCTATCTGCGCCTTCAACACTGTCAACTATTTCCTCTGGAGAGATTGTTTCTATATTTTTTATGGCTAAAACCTGCTCGTAAATTTCTAGAAAAGCTTTTATTATCTTTTCAGTTTTAACCTCAAAGTTCAAAGCGTCAAACTCTTCCTTAGAGATGAGAATTTTTAGGATTTCTAGAGATACTTCTAGTTGGTTCATAATGTGTGGTTAGGTTAAGTTAACTTGTATTCTAACTCAGAAAAAGTCAGTTTTTATATTTTAGGCAAATCTCTTTAATATTCTGATAAGGGTTGCGAGCTTTTACGTTACTTTCTAAATAATCATAAAGTAAATTACAGCTCTTTCTTAAAAGAGCATCTGGAGTTATTTGAGATGAGGAAGTTTCAGACGGTTCTAAACTCCATATTGTGATAGTTCTGTCGCCACTTACGGTAACAATACTTTTACTATCAAGACTAAAGTTGAAGTCAGCAACTATATCTTTATGACGCCCTATTATATAGCGTTTGCATCGGGTGCTTGGCGAATTTTATTATTTCCTTGAACGGGATACCTGAGTAAATCTCCGGCAACGAAGACTTCGGGGTTGTTGGCAAACAAGATTTCTAGATTTTCTTTAACCGTGACAATCCAGCGGAATTGTTTGGTATTGCCTGCTATTGGTTCTCCGTCGCTGTCTGGGTAGATGATTTCTGGTTTGGTTTCAGGGGTGAGTTGTTGTACCATGCTGTTTGATGGTTGGGGTGCTGGTTTTAGTATAGCTTTTGAGGGTTGCAGGGGTTGGAGGGGCGATCGCCCTCTCCAACCTCTCCCAAGGAAAAGCGATCGCATCAATTCTTTATGCCAAGTAGTTCTATACTGTTTGAATATTACTAAAATGAGCCCCTAACAGGACCTGTATTTGTGCCATCCAGGGAGCTAATCATTCTTGTCTTATCAGAACTAGATTGATTACCAAATAATTTGCCGAATATATCTGCGCCTTCAACAATGTTAACTATTTCCTCTTTAAATATTGTTTCTCCATTTGTTAGGGCTAAAACCTGAGCGTAAATTTCTCCAAAAGCTGCTATTATATTTTCATTTTTTTCCTCAAAGTTCAAACCGTCAAACTCTTCCTTAGAGATGAGAATTTTTAGGATTTCTAGAGATAGTTCTAGTGGGTTCATAATGTGTTGTTAGGTTAATTTAACTTGTATTCTAACTCAGAAAGAGTCAGTTTTTATATTTTAGGCACATCTCTTTAATATTCTGATAATGGTTGCGAACTTTTACGTTACTTTCTAAATAATCATAAAGTAAATTACAGCTCTTTCTTAAAAGAGCATCTGGAGTTATTTGAGATGAGGAAGTTTCAGACGGTTCTAAACTCCATATTCTGATAGTTCTGTCGCCACTTGCGGTAACAATACTTTTACTGTCCAGACTAAAGTTGAAGTCAGAAACTATGTCTTTATGACGGCCTATTATATAGCGTTCTTGAGTACCTTGAGTGGTCGTCCAAATTCGTACTGTTGAATCTACTCCGTTACTAGCAGCAATCAATTTATCTTTCGGGCTAAATCTTACCAGGTAAGGTTTTTGCACTCTAGCAAATTCTTTTGTATGAAAATTTTTAGGGTCAGTTTTCCATTCCCAAAGCCTAAGCGTGTTATCGGAACTAGCAGAAAGAATAATCTTACTATTAGAACTAAAAGTGACATATCTAACAGCGGCAGTATGTCCTGAGAGCGTGGCAATAAAAGTACCATCTCTTTTCCAAACTTTGATTGTCCCATCATCGCTAGCAGAGGCAATTAGCTTACCATCAGGGCTAAATTCCGCGCCCCAAATTCGGGTTTGATGTGCGCGAATAATCAGAGATTCTACCAGGGTATTCGGTGAGTTTGGAGTGATTGGCCACAGCCTCACAGTACCATCGCTACTAGCAGAAAGAATAATTTTACTATCAGGAGCGAAGTTTACTGAATTAATGTCCTTAGTATGACCTGAAAAACTACGAATGAACTTCCCTTCTTTATTCCATAACTTTACTATTCTATCTTTACCTGCTGAGGCAATATACTTTCCATCAGGGCTAAAGCTTACTGCCCATATTGTATCATTATGTTTCATAACATTAGGAGTTTTTAAAGGAGTGCCATTCAGCCCCCACATTCTAAGTGTGCGATCGGAGCTTGCAGAAACAATTTTTGGTTCTATAGGGCTTAAACTTACACCATTAACCGAGCCGGTGTGACCCTCTATCCTATTTCTTTCCTGTACCCTATCAAGAATAGCTTTAATGCGAGTTAGTTCGCGAGTATTCTCTGGAGCTGTATCTTTTAATTTTTTGATATCTTGTACGCTTGCTATCAAAGCATCAAGCTGCTCACCCGCATCAAAGAGGCGTTCGGATGTTGAGATTGAGTCTTTAATAGCACCAATAGCAACTAATTTGTTGAGTTTAGCTTGCTGTTTATACCGCTGGCCAATAAACCAAAATCCACAAGTAAAAACGGTAAGCATTCCAACAGTGATCGCTAACCTCGTTCTGTGCTTTTGAACTCTTACTCTAGCTTCTGCTTCTCTCGTTCTTGCCGCTTCTGCATTCACTTTGTCTTCGGCCGCGAGCGCTCTTTCCATCTGAGCTATAGTTTTAGCTCTTTCCTCTTCAGCTCTTGCTGCTTCGACTTTAGCGTTAGCTTCGGCAAGTTCTCGCAGTTGCCGCTCTTGTTCTAATTGAGCTTGAATCTCCCGATCGCGCCTACCCACACTCTTCCGCAAAAACTCCCTCTCATCCTCAGTCAAATTCCGCTGTACCCTCTTCTCCCACTCCTCAACCTCCGCCAATCGCGCACCCGTCAACAACGCATCATCAGACTTACCATACGTTTCTTCCCACTCCCGACAAGCTACCTCTAAGCGCCGAGAAATCCGAATATTCTCCTGATCCTCTTCAATCCAATCACTCAGTAACTTCCAGCGACACAACAGAGCTTCATGGGCCACTTCCACCGTGTTTTCATCCACAATAATTAAACGCTGCTGCGCCCCAGCCAACAACCCAATTACCCGCTCTAACTGCTCTGGAGAATCCGCGATCGCCCTTAGTCTATCCCAATCAACCCGGCGGCGCGTTACCTCATTACCTTCACCCAACTGCACCAATTCCATAAACAGTTTGCGTACAAAAATGCGATCGCCCTCACTAAGACTTTGGTAGATCACATTAGCTCGATTTTCCAAAGCCCCTTGAACACCGCCAATTTCTTCATAGCCTTTTTTCGTCAGTAACGGCTCTGGTGATTCGGGTTTTTCTATGCAGACTCGCCACAACTCCTTCAAAGCATATTGTAACAACGGTAATGCTCCCGGTTGACCGGCAACATCTTGGGCAATTTGGGATACTAACCCCCGTTCAAATTTTACCCCGTGCAGTTCGGCTGGTTTCTCGATCGCCTCTGGCAACTCTTCAATCCCTAGCGACTTGACAATATAAGTTGTAGTCGGAATGTGATTGATCAAATTTAAAACTTCTGGATAATTACCGCAGCGAATTAAAAAATCTCCACGAAGTGCAATAATCATCCGGCTCTTTCGCTCAGAATCCTTCATCTCCTCTGCAATCAGGCGGATAAAACCCTGTCGCTCGGCTTCATCTTCACAGAGAGTAAATATCTCCTCAAACTGATCTATAAAAATTACAAAAAGCTGATTCTGCTCTCGATGTCGAGCTAGAATATCCACCAGTTTTCCGAGGGGGTGCTTACCAGGGGTAAAAGATTCAACGGGCCACTTACTGCTACCAGGAATTCTATCCCGACTTAACTGTGGCAGCAATCCCGCTTTTATTAAAGAAGATTTGCCAGAACCAGAATAGCCGATAACAGATAGAAAACGGCTATTTGTCAGGTGAGTAATCAGCGTCCGAACTGCTTCCTCCCGCCCACAAAAATACTTCTCTTGTTCAGCTTCAAAAGCATAGAGTCCCAGATAGGGATTTTCGCGATCGAAATTAATTTCAGTAGCCGAAGTCTCTAGTTGCGGATACGTTACCAGAGTAATGCAGCGGCCCCAGCCCATACGAATCGCTTCTTGCCCCCACTGAGTGCCCTTAAGTTCATTGCTGATATAATCAAATAGGCGATCGCCACTGACCTGCCCATTTCTACTAGCATTTTCCGAGGCCAAACCCTTCAGCAAAGCTCCTGTAAAAATGGCGTGTGCTTCCCCCGCCAAAGCTTTTACAGTCTCAAAACTCCGGCAAGCCGTAATTAAATAATAATCCTTTTGTGTACTGAAAGCGGTTAAAGTTTGTTGCACTAGCTGACTTTCAAGAAAATATCCACTATGACAGCAGTCCAACAACATTACCAAACTGCTCATATCCGACTTTTTAATTAGCCGATTGAGGCTTGACAAATCAATCCCGTGTTTATAATTGACCACCTGTCTTCCCACCATTTCCACCTGACAGTCGGAAGTAGCCAATGCTCCTTTTTGCTCCCCCAAGTTATCAAAAAAAGTCAGACCGTGACCGGCAAAATAAATCAGTACATCACTTTTCGTACCTCGTTCCAAGAGCAAATTTTGCAGAGCTTCGCATACCTCATCAGCAGAAACACTTTTTTGCTGTGCTACTTCAAAACGCTGGCTCTCAGCGTTCCAGCGATGTGGCAGCCGAGTAACAGTATACTGACCATATTCCTCTAATACCCGTGCAACAACTTCAGCATCAGTAGCCGCTTTAGAGAGGGGTTTGAGGTTGGAGCTTTGATACTGAGCAATACCAATAACAAGGGCGTAACGAGCCATTTAGTTCAACCTGGATTTAAAAAAATACTGCCTTAGTTGACACGCACCCTGAATTGCTGTTTTAATTCTATCGCTAGAATAACTCAACTTTTCGGAAGCCAGCTCGATCTTTAAGCAAACTCTACACAAACTTAACAAAAGGTAACATTATGTCAGAATTACAGCGTTTCGCTTTTAAAGCAGATGGTGAAGTATACGAAGTCACAATGGACGAAGCTGCAACCTCACAGGAGGATAGTCCTTATGACGAAGAGAGGGACGTGCGAAGCGATGCGATTAACCGGATGCAGCAAGCTCGCGTGCTAATTCGCAGTTATGCTATGTATGCTGTCACGGCTTTTAAAGATTTTGGTGCGGCTGAGGTTGAAGAACTAACACTGAAATTTGGTATCAAAATGGGTGGCAAAGCTGGCATCCCCTACATTACTGAAGGTTCAGCAGAAGGCAACTTAGAAATTGAGGTAAAGTGCAAGTTTCCTAAATCTGCTGCAAGCGAAAAGTCTTAAACCGTTCTTAATCCTTAATCGCAGCTAATTAAGTAAACCCACCTAACAACACAGAATACGCACTTTCTCTTAGTCCGCGCAGGCGGACTTCGTTTGACAAGGAGCGGTTTCAACCGCCGAGTGATGCGCTCATTCAATACGGCAGATACCCGACTTCTTCAAGAAATCGGGTATCTAAAGGGACTACTTATCTACTTATTTTTTTGCTGAGTCTTCGCTTGTTCGATCGCAATTTCCCTGACTGCTTGCAAAGAACTCAAATTCGATGAACCCTCAATCGCCTTCACCGCCAAATCTTGAACCTGTTTCAAAGCAGAATCCAGTTGTTTCGACAAGCTAGCAAGGCGCGCATCTTGATTTTGAATTGTCTGCAACATCCCTTGAATTTGCAGTTCATAATTTTGCTTTTGCCCTTCGATATCTTTAGCAGACAAATCAGCCTTAACTTTAGCTTGGTAATTGCCAATATTGCGGCCGTTATCTTTCCCGTTCTTGATATTAGCTTCCAGTTCTTTCGGGAAAGCTTCTACCTTAGCTTTAACCTCAGCATAAAGTTTTTCCCGTTCCGAAATAGATTTTTCGCGTTCCGCCCACTGTTTCTCCTGTTCTTGCTGAAACTCTTCGATTTCTTGATACAGCCTTTTCTGGCGCTGTTCGTATTCTTCGATGTCCAGATTTCGCTGAAGATTCAAATCATAATCATACAACTCTTCATCCCGATCGCGAGCTTTTTGGTGATTCTCATTGCGTTCTTTAACAGCCAACTTTTGCAGTTCCTGTTCTTTTTCCCAAGCTTGCCGGCGTTCCAACAATTCCTGTTCAACAGTTTCGCGCTGTTCGCTGAGTTCGCCAGCAAAAGTTTTCGCGCTTTCTTCGTACTGTTGAATTAAATTGTCCAGCGTATCTTCTGCAACATCTTCTAAACTGTGCAACTCTTGCAGTTGTTGAATTTCCTCGCCCACAGTGCGCCGCAATTCTTCGAGTTTAGCAGCTTCGGAAGTTAATTTCTCCGACAACTCGCTGACAGCACCACCAAAGCCAAATTGCAGCAAAATCAAATTGTCGATTGTAGACTGCATTTTTTGTGGATTTTGAGTTAAAGCCATTGGTTTTTGTGCCTCCACAATAGGTTTTTCGGGGGCTGCTGTTTGCTTTTGGGAAGCGTTTAGCTGTTGGATTTGCGATTCTAACAGCGCTTTTTCTTGCGCTGCTTCCTTGTACGCTTCTAAAATTTCAGCCTTGGTGCTTTTGTCGCTAACTCTTTTGTTCATGACTTTTCATTCCTTAATTGTTGGGAAAATTTCTGTCATTTTTTCGTAAGGTGTGTATTGCACACCTTACTGGGTTTTAAGCTTTGCTGGCAAAAGCTTTCATTGCCAAGTCTTGCGCTTGCTTCATAGTCGCTTGGAGTTGCGCGGAAATTTCGGCAATTTGTTCGGTTTGTCGCTCAATAGTCTGCTGCAAAGATTGCGCTTTCAATTCATATCCTTGCTTAGTGCTTTCCCATTCTTTCTCCACTAAATCTGCCTTGACTTTAGCTTCGCGGGAAACTTCTTGAATAGATTCTTCTTTGGCTTTGACATAAGCCTGTTTCAGTTCTTCTTCAAATCCAGCGGCTTTCTTTTGATTCTCTTCAAACTCAGCTTGATTGTCACTCAGGACTTGTTCGCGTTCTACCCAGTTTTTCTCTTTTTCGCGAGTAGATTGTTGCAATTCCCGTTCTAGTTTGCGTTTTGTTTCTTCGTATTCGTCAGTTTCGACTTTGCGGGTGCGTTCTAATTCGTAGTGATAATCTGCTGTTTCCCGCTGGTGTTCTTTTGTTGTTAGTGCAATTTGTTCTTGAATTGCTATGTCAAACTCTTGCTGTTCTTTTTCCCAAATCTTGCGTTTTTGGGTCGTGTCTTTTTCGATAAGTTCGCGCTGGTTGGCGCTGTTTTGTTCGAGCAGAGTAAATTTTTCTCGGTGCTCTTGAGTTAAAATGTGGAGGGCGTCTGCTACAACTCTGATTTGCTGCAACTCTTGCAATTGTTCTGCTTCAATTTCGATCGCGCGTTTTAATTCGTCTAATTTTGAAGATTCGGCCTTGAGTTTTTCCGAAAGTCCGCTGGTGATGCTGCCGAAATCTAATTGCAAGTCTGCCAAGCCTTTGACGATGCTGTCAATTGTGTAGGTGGAAGCGACTTCGAGGAGTTGTTTATTTTTGGCTTTTTCGGCTGACTCTTCTTTGGTTTCGACTTTGGATTCGATCTTTTTTTTGTCTGCTAAAATCTGCTGAAAGTTTTGCAAAATTTGGGTTTTGCTATCCTTGGCAGTTGCTACTGTCATAATTGTTTCTTCTCCTGATTCTAAGTTTTCGAGATTTTTTAGTGAAACGTTTTCAGTTATTCAAAGTTGCGGAGTTGGCTGAGAATAGCTTGGTATTTTCTGGCTGCGTCGGGTTTTTCTTCGGGATTGGCGCTGGCTAGAGTTCTGAGAATTTTCCAGCAGCGATCGCACCGATTTCCTTGCCAGCAGCCGCACTCATCAATTATACTTAAAAGTGTGCCTTTTAGCAGTTGATTTTCGGCTAACAAAGCTCGGTAATTCCGCTGGACGGATTCGGCAACTAAAGTCATGTGTTGGAAGTCTTGGGTGAGACTTTCGATGTCGTTAACTGCGTCTGCCCGAATTTGGTCTAGCAGCTCAAGATTCTCTTTCAAACGGCTTTCTTGCAGGTTTGGTTTGGTTTTCAGCTTGGTTAATTTCTTCATTTCACTCTGTTGTAACAGTTATGGTAAAGGCGCGATTAAATCGCGCCTTTACAACAGAATTAGAACAAGTCAGCAGTTAATTGGTCTTCGGCTGGCGGTAGCGACATAGCGCCGTTGGAATTCAAAGCAATAGCATCGCTTTCACCGCCAGCGTGAGCAGCCATCAAGGAGGCAACTTGCTGCGCCGGCAGGTTATCTAAACACACCATTGCTTTTGTTCCTTCTAAGTCAATCATCCGCGATTGATTGCTAGAATCTGACAAAACTGCTGCGGCTTGGTCGATAACCGCCCAATCTTTCCGCTCGTTCCAAGACCATTTCAAGCTGTAGTAGTTGATCGGTTTTACTACTCCGCTGTCGTCTGGTTTCTGGCCGGAATGTTTGACAAATTCGGGAATAAAAATCCCGGTTGCAGGCTCTACGCCGCGAGATTGAACTGATGCTACCAAGCGGTTAAAATCGTTCAAGCTGCGGTTTTTGATGTAGGTCACCATGACAACTCCTTGCGGCAGTTCGCCGGTTTCTGCGACAAACCACAGTTGACCCCAAAGTGTGTGGGAAGTTTGACCGAGGGAACCGAAGAATTTGGAGAATTTGAGGATTGTCATGGAACACTTGGAACCGTAGTCTGTATCGCCGATCGTCCACTGGCCGCTTTGGCAATTGTTACGTACTGCGATCGGGATTTCCGGTACTAGCAAAGCATTGCTCGGTTTGGCACCAAATACTGAAAATGTAGGTCTTTCTTGTGTTTTAGTCATTGTTCGTTTTTCCTTAGTTATTGATTTATGTTCTGACAATTAGGAATCGGTAATTGGGAATTGGGAACTCACAACAATCGAATTATTTTTCTTCCCTCTTCCTTCTTCCTTCTTCCTTCTTCCTTCTTCCTTCTTCCTTCGATTACCTAATGAGATGTGTTGTTGCTTTTGGTTCGGGATAGGTATACTCAAGCATCGCCTCTTGTTGAGCTTTGATAATCCGCAGCGCGGCGAGCAAATGCTCTAACGTTTCTAGGTGCGCTGGGGTGAAGTGGATGCTGAAGCCTTCGCCATCCCGCGCGTAGCCGGGACAAACCAGTGAGGCTGAGCTTTGTTCTTCGTGGGTGGCGATGTATAGCCAGTCATCGTCTTCGAGCTTGTAATGCGTGTCTGTCCAGGTTCTCAGCATTTGCGATCTGCTCCTCCTTATTTGCTGCGTACAAGCGTTTTGACGCCCAGCGCTTCTCACTCCTCTGAAGTTGACGACGCTATATGTAGCGTGTGAGCTGGGCTAATTTGCACCCTTAACCCTACCAGTCAGGCTCCGTTGGTTGATTAAACCGTCAACTAACCTCATGGTAGCGCGGGTTGATTTTCCCGTCAAGTGTTTTGTTGAACTTTTCATCAAAACAGGCTAGAATGCTTGTCAGGAGGCGAAAAACCGTGGAACAAACATTTGGAAGACTGATCCGTCAAGCTCGCAAGGACAAAGCTTACTCACAACGTGAGCTAGCAGCTATGCTAAGTGTGGACTTTACTTATTTGTCGAAGTTGGAGAACGATCGAGCGGATTATGCGCCAAAAGAGGAGGTAATCCGAGCATTAGCGCGGAATCTAGACATAAACGAAGAGGAATTGATTTTCCTGGCCGGGAGACTGCCGCAGCAGTACGAAGCGCTGCTGAAGCAGAATCCGAAGGAAATGCAGGCTCTTTTCCGCCGAATGCAAGAAAATCCAGATTGGCTCAAACAGTCTTTTGAAGCGTAAGAGAGGCCCCTCATAGTGAGTATTTTTAAGCCGTATTGCTTCTATCCCAAAGAATCGATCGAGCGTTTGGCAAATGACATCTTGATGCAGATGCAGAAAACGCAAAATTTTGCTCCGAGATGGCCTTTTGATGCGACAACGGTTGCTGATTTTCTGGATTTGGGCGTAGTTTGGGAGTGCATTGAGCCGGATGAAGAAGGTGCGATCGCGGCGAGGATTTTGCCGCAGCAGCGGTTAATCGAAATCAACGAACAGATTCTCGAAAAACCGCCGGGGTTCATCGAATCGACGATCGCCCACGAAATCGGCCACTGGGTGCTACACGTCAATCAAGACGAAGCAGACGGCACTGTGGAACAGTTGGAATTAAACTTAGGGAATGAAGGAAAAACGGCATCTGATGTCGAGGAACCGTTTGTTTGTCGGGGTGCGAGTGCGGATAATAAGGTTTTGTCGATCGAATGGCAAGCGCAATATTTTGCAAGCTGTTTGTTGATGCCTCGGTGTATTTTGGAGGAAAAAAGACAGGGACGCGATTTAACTAAGTGGTCGCATTTATACAAAATGAGAGATGAATTGGGAGTGAGCATTTCCAATTTAACAAACCGCTTGCAAGAATTCGATTGGATTTACATTCCCAAGGGAACTCGCGAGATTTATGCCGGGAAAGATGCGGCCAACGGACAACAGCGGTTGTTTGGATAGAATTTGATAGAATTTGAGGTTTGAGAGAGATTCTCGAATCTCAACTTTTTCAGATAACTTTGAAAGAATGAGGTTGCAAAATGGAAACCAAACGAGTAGCAGACCTGACAGTTGAAGAACTGAAAGCCATAATCGCTGAAGTGGTCGATATGCGATTAAGTCAATGGATAAATCCTTTTAATAGCAATACCTTGCCTCTGCTTCCGAAAAGGACGAAGGAAGAACAAATGCAGAATAATTTAGCTGCAATAGAATGGCTAGATAAATGGGCAAAAGAAGGAGATGAAGAAGAACAGCGAGAAACTTTTGAATATCTGCAAAAAGCCTTAAATGAAAAACAATGAAAGTTAAAATTCACAATTGAAATTGCATTTTATGCTAACCAATATTCAAATCCTGCTGGCGGCTTGTGAGGAATTAAATATCCCTTACGAAATCCTGCATCCTTCCCAAAACTTGATTAGACTCAAACATGGCGGCGAAGAATATTATTTTGTCAATTACATGACGCCATTTAACAGCGCGTCAGTAGCAGAAATTTTTAAAGACAAAGAATATACTTATCAACTATTAAACGGCAATATAAATACTCCCAGAACTCTCGGTTTTGTCTCGCCTCACTGCGAGGAGAAGTATAAAAAGTATTTGAGTTTCCCAGATATTGAATCAATAGTTTTAGAAGTAAACAAAAAATTCGCTTTCCCGGTGATTCTCAAAAGAAATCGCGGTGCTGGTGGCAACAATGTTTTTTTATGTAAAACTACAGAGCAAATTAAAGAAGCCCTAGAAATTATATTTAACGTCAACAGCAAAGATTATGACCATGTGGCGCTAGCTCAAGAATATATCGAAATTGCCCACGAATATCGGGCTGTCTTCTGCAAAGAAAAGCTAGTTTTGCTGTACGAAAAAGACAAATCTCAGGCTAAATTTGCGGGGAATTTAAGCCCGCTGCACTGGGAAGGTGCAAAAGCAAAACATATAATTAACCCCACTCTCATGTCTGAGATTGAAGATTTTGTTAAACCTGTTTTTGCTGAAATTGCGATTAATTATGCGGGGCTTGACATCGCCCTAGATACAAAAGGAGCATATTGGTTAATTGAAATTAACTCAAGCCCCAATTACGATATATTTGTGAGAGATAACGATCGCCAAATTGCTGTAAAGATGTTTAAAGATATCTTAGAAAATTGGAAAAGCCGAGAAACTGGGTTGTTCACCGATATTCACGGCTCAAATCCCATATTTTCCTAAAAAACCCGGTTTCTGCGATCGGGGGTGCACAAATCCCGATTAAGAAACATCGGCTTCGGCTGCAATTTTAACCCCTCCCTTCAGCGCAAACACGGCGGTGATGATGCCAACAACCGCAAGAATTGCCGTAATGTAAAAAGCGTTGGTATAGCTGCCAAAAGTATCGCGAATTTTCCCCGCAGCAATTGTACCGAAAAACGCTCCAACTCCGTAGGCTGTATACACAATGCCGTAGTTTTTCGCGTAGTCTGTGGGGTCGAATAAAGTTAAAGTTGCCGTGGGCGCGATCGCCAGCCATCCTCCTAACGACAGCCAGAACAAACAAAACGCAATGATATAAGTTGCGACTTGTCCAACGCCCGCCTGAGTCATCATAATCGATGCGATTAAGATGAGAATGTAGTTGGCGATTGCGGCATATTTTGGCTTAAATCGATCGGTTATCCAACCAAACATCGGACGCCCCATACCGTTAAATATGGCAAACAGAGAAACCGTTGCCGCAGCCGTTCCCGCGTCTAATTTAATAATTTCCTGCGCCACGGAAGAAGAAATTCCGATCGCGCCCAATCCCACCAGCGTGCCAATTGTGTAGCACACCCACAGCCCGTAAAATGCGGGAGATTTCATCATCGGTGCGATCTGGCTATTTACCGCTGTTCCCGATCGGGCGGCAGCAAATCCCGCAGGCGTCCATCCAGTTGGCGGCATTTTCAAAACGGTCGAAATTGCCAAAATAATGACGGTAAAAGCGATGCCTAAAATCAGAAATGTTTGCGCTATTTGATAGGTATCGATTAAATATTTGGCAATCGGTGCGGTAATTAAAGGCGACAAACCAAACCCAATTACTGTTAGCCCAACTGCCAATCCTTTTTTATCGGGAAACCACTTGGCTGATACTGCTAGCGGTACGCCGTAAGCAATTCCCACCCCGGCACCGGCGATAACTCCATAGGTGAGTACCAGGACAGTAATATTAGGTGCAAATGCCGATAAAATATAGCCGATTCCCGTCACGACGCCGCCGACTGCGGTCACGGTGCGAGAACCGTATCGATCGATAAAAAAGCCGGTAATTGGCATCAGTACGGCAAAAACTACTAACAATACGGTAAACGGCAATAAACTATCCGTTGCACCGATAGTGAGCTGCTTTTCTAGCGGCTTTCTAAAGATACTCCAAGAATAAACTGTACCCAGACAAAGCAAGACCGTGATTCCCAGCGGAACGAACAACCAGCGGCCTTTTTCTGCTGGCATTCCGAAAACTTTTGTTTCGTTCATGTTTTTAAATTTTATCGAGGAGGCATTAATAGGTAATGGCTGTGCATTCCACGATAAATTGTAAATTTACTATAAGTTTGTTACCGATGCAATAGTTGTGTAAAAAAAATATTAAACTTAACTAAAATCTGCGCGCCACTTGGAAATTTTTGTGAGATATCGCAACGATCACCAAATTGTCGTAACAATGTTTAAAGGCATCTTGCAGAGCTTGATTGTTAACAAAAAGCTGTAAAAAGCTCGATTTGAATGTAGTCGATCGTATTTAGATGAATGTGGTGTAAGCTGTATATTAGCTGAAAGGCTTTAAGCGCAATAGGTTTCAGCCAATAACTTAAAATTCACATTTTTTAATTTAATGTAGCAACTCGCATATAGAGTAGGGTGCGTCAGAGTCCCAAACCCTTATTTTGTCAATCTATAATTTAGTCTGACGCACCCTACAAGTTGATTTACCTTCAGCTACCGACCCAATTCCAGCCGCACGACTCGCTGATTAGTGACAAACTAGGGCTATGTTGTTGCGATCTGCTTTGCTGATTCATCATTTCCTTGAAAATACCAGTAGAGGTTAGCAACAGTTAAATCATTGACTTCTTGCCAATTTGAGGGGGCTAAAGCTTTATAGCCAGAGGTAGTTGCTTTCTGACTGATATAAGATTCATGTTGTTGACGCAAGCTAGGTTTTATCAAAAATCGCAATTGATCGCGTAGTGATTTGAAGTGGGATTTTTGCTGCAAGTTTTTGTAGAGTGCAATTTCTTCTGGTTCTGCCACTATAGCAACTTCTTGATTAGTATTTGAAACTGGTGTCGTTTCCATATTTAAACTAGCCAATTGTTTACGCTCATCAGCCGATAAACTTAGCATCCAATCTACCTGATTTTGCCAAGAGTTTAAAACTGCTAGATCCTGATTGTAAATTCGTGTGATTTCTGGAAATATAAAATCAATTTCATCTTTTGTGCAGCGCTCAATAACGGTGAGAATGTCTTGGCGTATTCTTTCTTGGAGGTGGGAAATGGAATTACTTACAGACGCAGGCTCATTCAGCAATTGATAAGTTAATGAAATTGTCTGCTCAATTGCCCAAGCACATTCAACTCTACGAAGATAGCCCACGGCACAAGTGGCTTTGAATAAGTCAGGATTATTATAGTCAGCTAAAGCATTAGCTAAAATGTGTTGTGCGCTTGTCAATGTAGCATTTCTGGTATGTTTATCTTCCATTAATAAAGCATTTTGAATGAGTTTCTGTGCTTGAGCGAATTTCTGATAAGCTTGACTCAAGATTAAACGATGTTGCTCAAAATTAATGCTGTCAGCTAACAGTTTAATTTCAGCAATAACTTCTGCTTTCTCGTCTTTCAGCAGTGCCGCTATATCAATAAATCCGTGTGTAACTGTTAGCTTCAATTCCTTAATATCTTCCCTCATTTTCAAGGTCTGATGAAGGTTAACGGCTGACAATGCCGCTATGGCCACCACGCCGACACCAATGACGGCAGTAGATGCTGACAGAATGCCCACATTAGCCGAGAGAGAGTTTAAGCCATACTGAATCACATCTAGTCTTTTGTAAGTTTCTTTAAAACCCATATCTGTTTGAACCATTTGCCCTACACCTAATACAAAATCTGGAATAGCTAACAACGGCTCGGCAACCATCCCAATTGCGGCACCTACAAAGTGACCTGTTGCCCTGTCTCTAGCTATTCCCAATAATACTCCTGCACTATTCTTCACGACTTCATAAGTGCCGGAGATAATACCCGCCTGTATGTGAGGAGGAAACACAAAAACCATATTTTTTTACCTGAATAGCGATTAATATTACACATTATAATATATTATCTGATTATGGTTAACTCTGTCAGTCTACAGTGGAATTACTTAGATGAACGAATTCCTGAAAGCATTTCAGAACATCGCCCAATATTCGGCTCTCGTCGCGGCGGATGATGATAAATCCTTAGAAATTAAGAAATCTGCTACAACCGTAATTAAGTCTGTCCAGCCTGGGTTTGATGAATTGAGGGAATCAGCCACCAGACTTGAGAAAGTTGTGCAAAAATGCCGAAACGATATCGATCGCGCTGAAGACGTTTGGACTTGTAAACTTGGGATTATCCAAGCTTCAAAACAGGAAATATGGCAACAGCTTGGGGAACTGAGCGGCTGTCATGTCAGAATTAATGAACTAGGTCGTCAATGTCAAAGTTCGGCGAGCGCTCAATCTCAAGATTATTGGGATAAAATATTTGATGTTCGCGTGAAACAAAAGTGGTTTATTGATGCAGCAAAAAAACACAAAAAAGGAATTGGCTGGAAAGAAAAGGATGATTTTATTAAAGATATTCCCATCGTTATGAATCTTGTTTGTATGGAAATCCATCAAATCATTAAGCGCAGCCTGGATCTGGTTGATCAAGACCTTAGCACGATTAACTTAAAAGTGCTTACCCAGTATTTCCAAAATTTAGATAAGCAGACAAAAGATGTGTGGAATCATCAAATTAATTTCACTTTTAGCCAGATAGCAAATAAATTTGAGCAGCCGACTGTTTACTTGCCTGAGAATACCAAATCACTGAGGTCTGTACTTATTATAGCTATGGATAATTTATCCAAATACCGTTTAGGCGATCTTTTATGGGAAGAGGTTGTAAATTTCAAAAAGCAGGTTTCAACCGCGATCGATAATTTCATCAATGCAATCTTTGATGACAGATTGAAACTAGGAAGTCAAGCTTTGGTTAAAGCCATGAGATTTTACAATGAATTTCTCGAAAAGCAAGATAGATATCAGCAAGAAACACCTGCACAACGTCAGGCTGAAAGAGCCTGGATTGATGCCCAATGGGCAGAAATTAAGAAACTGGAAAAAGGTATTAAAGTAATTCTAAATTCTTCTCCATAATTCCTTAAGCTGCTGTTATTCTACTAGATCGCACTTCTTCACACGCTAAAATAAACTTAGTCACAATTCCATGAAAAAAATGACAACACAACTACTAGAACTAGAGGGAACGTGGGAAGAAATTGTAGCGCAATCAGCCAAATTTGCCGATCGCCGAGTTCGCGTTATTGTTCTTGCGGATGAGGAACCGCTGAAGTCAACCGAAGACTGTTTTCGCCAAGGATGGCACGAAGCAATGACAGGAGAGACTGTACCGCTTTCTGAACTGTGGGAAGGTATTGATGCAGCGATCGAGATGATGCAGTCTCTGCCAGAAACTTTACAGCAGCAAGTAGCAGAATACTTGAAAGAGTATATCGCAGACTTAAAAGATGAGCTTCAATGGGAGGAATCTTTCGAGAAAACGCAACCACAACTTGTGGCTGCTGCCAAACAAGCTAAACAAGAAATTGTTCTTTGTGACGAAACGTTGAAGTCAGCAGAAGAGTGTTTTCGTCAAGGATGGAAGGAAGCAATGACAGGAGAGACTGTACCGCTTTCTGAACTGTGGGAGGGAATTGATGCAGAATAATCCTCCTTTAAGGCAGATTATACCTACACGAGAATTTCAACGCGACTTGCGGACTCTCTCTAAAAAGTACCGCCATATTCGATCGGATGTTCAGCCGATCATTGAAAAACTACAAGCTGGAGAGTTGCTGGGAGTTCCGATACCTGGGATTGGTTACGAGATATTTAAGGTGCGTGTTAAAAACAGCGACATTCAAAAAGGAAAAAGCGCTGGATATAGATTCATTTACTACCTTCAAACAATGACAATCGTTATCTTGATTGCCATTTATTCAAAATCCGAACAATCAGATATTGCCGCCGATCGAATTTTAGAAATTATCAGCGAATTTAATGAGTTGATTGAAAAGCCAGGAGAAACAACAGAAGAAATACAAGATAAGGACTAAAGTCCTCACTACCAACCTTAGATTACATCCTTTCCAATACCTTAATCCCCAACAACTCCAAACCCAATTTCAAAGTCCTCGCCGTCAAATCGCACAAAATTAACCGCGAAGTCCGCAACGGTTCCTCAGCTTTCAACACCGGACATTGCTCAAAAAATTGATTGAATTTTTGACTCAATTCAAACAAATACTGACAAATCCGATTCGGCAACAAATCGCCGCCCACAGCATTCACAACTTCATTCAACTGCAATAAATGCTTTGCCAATACCAACTCTGCATCTGATTGCAAAATTACTTTCGCACCAGCATCTAAGTTATCAAAATTAATCTCACCTTTGCGGCGAATTCCCTGCACGCGCACGTAAGCATACAGCATATAAGGAGCGGTATTTCCTTGCAATGCGAGCATTTTGTCGTAACTGAAAATATAGTTGCTGGCGCGATTTTGACTTAAATCGGCATACTTAACGGCACTCAAACCAACTGTTCGAGATACGTTAGCAATGAATTCCTCAGTCTCTTGTCTTTCTTCTGCTTTTAATCTCTCTTCTAAATCTTGGCGCGTGCGGACGATCGCCTCATCTAACAAATCCTGCAACCGCACCGTTTCCCCAGAACGAGTTTTGAGTTTTTTGCCGTCTTCTCCCAATACCAAACCGAAGGGAATGTGGACAATTTCGACATCTTCAGGAATCCAATTGGCTTTTCTGGCTACTGCAAATACTTGGGCAAAGTGGTTTGCTTGTCCCGAATCGGTGACGTAAATTAAGCGCTTTGCATTGTCTTTTTGGATGCGGTAGCGCACTGCTGCTAAATCTGTTGTGGCGTAGTTGTAGCCGCCGTCGGTTTTTTGGACGATTAGCGGCAGTGGTTCGCCTTCTTTATTGGTGAAACCGTCTACAAAAACGCATTTCGCGCCGTCACTTTCTACTAGCAAACCTAGATTGGTTAAATCTTCGACTACTGCGGGCAATAAAGGATTGTAAAACGATTCGCCGCGTTCGGTTAATTTGATATCGAGCAAGTCGTATATTACTTGGAATTCGCGGCGCGATTGATCGCACAGCAATTTCCAAGCGCGGCGGGTGTCTTCGGCGCCTGCTTGCAGTTTTACTACTTCTTGGCGGGCGGTTTCTTTGAAGGTTTCGTCTGTGTCAAAGCGCTGTTTTGCTTGGCGGTAAAATGCGACTAAATCGCCTAAGTCTAGGGCGTCAGCGGTTGTGAGGGCTTCGGGGTGAACTTCGCGCAAGTATGCGATCAGCATTCCGAATTGGGTGCCCCAGTCGCCGATGTGGTTGATTCTGAGTACGTCGTGGCCTTGAAATTCGAGGGTACGGGCGATCGCATCTCCGATGATTGTCGATCGCAAGTGTCCGACGTGCATTTCTTTGGCTATATTCGGACTGGAAAAGTCGATCGCGATTGTCTGAGGCGTTTTCGCCGGTTCAATCCCCAAACGCGAGTCGCCCGCGATCGCACTAATTTGCGCTTCCAAATAAGCCGGTTTCAGCTTCAAATTGATAAAACCAGGCCCGGCGATTTCTGGGGTTTCGCAGATGTCAGTAATATCTAGGTTTTCGATGATTGTCGAGGCGATCGCCCGTGGGGGCTTTCCTAACTTTTTCCCCAAACTCATCGCCGCGTTGCACTGAAAGTCCCCAAAGTTGGGATTGCTGGCGGCGGCTAGCATCGGATCTGCACCTGCATAACTTTCGCCGAATGCAGCGGTGAATGCTTTTTCAAATTTTGCTTTTAACTGTTGGGCGATCGAGTTCATCTTGAATATTTTGATTGGAGGTTTATTTTAAACTCTAGATTAAGCACTTTTTGCCAATAATACTCTTACCACTTAGGTAATTTCCCTCTCCCCCTATCCCTCTGGCCCTCTGGCCCTCTCCCCACCTACTAGGAAATTTTGTACTTAGCTTTGAGCTGCTGATCGGATCAAAATCACTGGCAGCGCTAACACATAGTACATTTTATCACAGTTGCGATCGCTACACAAATTAAAAAATGTCACATCTAGTGCATGATCTCGATCGCTAGATCGTTTAGTTAAATCCCTTACATTAAGGTATGTTAAAATTTTTTCAATGCACCCAAAAATCCTACGAAAGGAAGCAGTTATGTTATCTCAACCTATTTTTGGCGATCGCTCTCTGACCCAAGTCTTTTATCAAGCAGTAATCGCTCGCTTCTACGACGGTTTCAGTCTCTCCACCCAAGCACTATTACGAGAGTCTACCCTCGGCTTCGCTCCCTGTCCCGATGGAGTCAAAACCTTTTTCATCATCGCGCCGAGTCTGGATGCAGCAGAGCAACTAATTGACAAAATGGACAGTATTTTGGAGCGAGTTGCCGAACTCATGGCAGGAGTCGGACAGGTTGCCCTGTGCATACTTCCCGCCGGCAGCGAGGCAGAGCAATCAGTCGATCTGCAAAACTTAGAAAATGTTCCCCCAGATTGTCTGGCTTGCAAATTCTTTACAATTATATGGGCCGATGCTGCGACCGATCGGTAAAATTGACAGTTAGCAACCAGCAACTCAACACGGTTCGGCCCAAGCTGTGCCTGTGTCGGCGCGGGGTAGATTGTCTGTTAGTTACACTCCCTGGAATTATCGGGCAAAGCGTGCAGGTAATTTAGAGCGTTTGCAAGGTTGCACTCGCAATCTTTGGCAAGTGTTAAACCAGACAAAATATATATCAAAGGCCCGCTTGTCAGTCGCTCAGATTTTTACCTGCCGGCTCAAACAGCCGTGCATCTACTTTTTACATTTCCAATAAAGGCCACCAAAAAGCCGCATCAACTCTCCTCGGTGTCTCGCTTCAAAAGACAGCAGCAGGAATTAGGCGGTATCGCTGGAAAATAGAGTTTTGCGAAATATCTGCTGAGGTTCAGAATAAGCAGAAATATTATCAAAAATAGATAAGATTTGCGCGCGTTGACCTCAGAAACCGGGTTGATACCAATTTTTTATGAGGCCCCGTAGAATCAGATCCCCCCTAGCCAAGGGCGGGCACGGGGGCACCGCCCCTACTAAGGGGGGGACAAGATTCCGCTCAAAGTCCCCCAACAATCAGGGGGATTTAGGGGGATCGAGATATGTGCAACTTCACATTAAATTGGTATGAGAGGCCCGCGCTTCATATTCGCGGTTCGCTGCGAACTTGACAGAAAATAGGCTATTTGTGGGCGAGTCACAAGCTATAGACAGAGCAAAGCTCAACTCAAAAAAAGATGAGTTTCCCAGCGGCACGCAAGGCAGTGCAGAGCGATCGCACCACAGGCTCATAGAAGTTGTTAAAAATTTCAGTTGAAAATTTAAATTATTAAATTTTATGCCTAACATTGGCGATAAAATCTAAGATTGAAATTCTCAAATCTGAAATCAAGACATCATGGTAAAACTGACACCAAATCCCAGCTTTAGTTTAACAATTCGGGTTGCTCTGCCGAACCAGCCGGGAATGCTGGCAAGAGTCACCAGCGCGATCGCATCTGTAGGCGGCAACTTCGGCCAAATCGACTTGATCGAGCAAACCCGCGCCACTACCGTTCGCGATATCAACGTCGATGCCTCCAGCCTCGAGCACAATGAAGAAATAGTGCAAGCAGTGAAAGGACTGCCAGATATCAGAGTGATCGACGTGTACGATCGCACTTTCAACTTGCACCGCGGCGGAAAAATCAGCGTAGTTAGCAAAATTTCCCTCAAACGCCAGTCAGATTTGGCAATGGCATACACCCCTGGAGTCGGCCGCATCTGCACGGCGATCGCCAATGACCCCCAACAAGTTTATAACCTGACAATCAAACAAAATACTGTTGCCATTGTTACCGACGGTAGCGCAGTTTTGGGACTGGGAAACCTCGGCCCTGCCGCCGCACTGCCAGTCATGGAAGGCAAAGCCATGCTATTTAAAGAATTTGCAGGTATTGACGCCTTTCCTATCTGTTTGAATACCCAAGATACTGAGGAAATTATTCGCACAGTGCAGAATATCGCCCCGGTTTTTGGCGGCGTTAACCTCGAAGATATTTCTTCTCCCCGCTGCTTTGAAATCGAAGCAAGATTGCGGGAAACCTTAGATATTCCCATTTTTCACGACGACCAGCACGGCACTGCGATTGTGAGTTTGGCAGCATTAATTAATGCCTTGAAACTCGTCAAAAAAACCATAGAAGAAGTGTGTATCGTGATTAACGGAGCCGGTGCGGCCGGAGTCGCGATCGCCCGGTTGTTGCGTAAAGCAGGTGCCCAAAACATCATCATGTGCGACTCCAAAGGCGTTCTCTCCGAAGACCGCACGGATATGAACCCAGAAAAACTAGAATTTGCGGTGGCTTCGAGCGGTACTTTGGAAGATGCGATCGCCGGTGCCGATGTATTTTTAGGAGTCAGCGCCCCCGGCGTGCTTACCCGCTCGATGGTGCGTTTGATGGCCGAGAATCCCATTGTTTTTGCAATGGCAAATCCCATTCCTGAAATTCAGCCAGAATTAATTATGGAAGATGCGGCGATCATAGCAACCGGACGCAGCGATTACCCGAATCAAATTAACAATGTTTTGGCATTTCCGGGGATATTTCGAGGTGCTTTGGACTGCAAAGCGACCACGATTACGCCCAGTATGTATTTGGAAGCAGCATACGCGATCGCCTCTTTAGTCAGTCCTTCTCAGCTTGACAAAGAGCACATTATACCGTCTGTTTTTGACGAAAGAGTGGCCATTGCTGTCGCCGGTGCAGTGCAGTTGGCGGCCCGATCCGAAGGTATCGCCCGCGATTAATTGAAGGAAGTTCGGCAACGGATTATGTAACGGATGTAACGGATGTAACGGATGTAACGGATGTCCGTCGGAAGAAGGAAGAAGGAAGAAGGTTGGAGGGAAGATACCATGTATAAATTAATGGTGTTTGTACCAGTTTTGTACTTCTTCTTTTGTGATTTTTCGGGTTTCTTCTCATTCCCTCTTTCTTCCTCCCCGTTGATTATTACTCACTTTTGTTTCCCCATCTTGTCTTTTTCCTCAACATCCATCCGTTAAATCCCGATCGCGCGATCGTTGCCGAACTTCCCTCGAACCTCCAACATCCAACCTCTTCCTTCTTCCCTCGAACCTCAGCATCGATTCGTTACATCCGTTAAATCCCGTAGACGGCTCGTTGCCGAACTTCCTTCTTCTCTCTTCCTTAATCAAGGATAAAACTCACAACAATAAACAAGATAATAAAGATATAATTAAATCACCCAAGTCCCGCTAGGTCAGATGCAAAGCCAGTTAGGAAAAGCCAAGCGCGCTCGCTGCAACCGCCCATTGTTAGAACTGTGCCCGATCGGGCTGGCATTGTGCCGGACGGACGGGACTTTTATCGACGTAAATCCAGCTTTTGCAAATATTATCGGCCGCACAGTTGCAGAAACTCTCCACCTCAACTATTGGGAAATTCAGCAAACACAGTGCGCGGGTCCAGAAACATATCTAGAATGTCAAGCAAAAAATAGCCACACGCACCTGTGCGAAGCAGCATACAAACATAAAAACCAGCATCTCGTACCCGTGCGAGTTTCCGAGCGGGCAATTGAAACAGAGGGACAGTGCGCGATTTGGCTAAGTGTTGAAGAAATCTTTAATAATCGGGATCAAAATAGCGCTCCCCTGGAATCAGCGCCGCCGCACAGCAATTCACATCTAGAAAAATTGCTGGCAAAGCAGACTGCCCAACTGGAAAAAACTCAGAAGCTACTCGAACAAAAAATCGCCGAACTGGAACAAACTCAAAACAAATTGCGTCTCCAAAGTCAAATTATCGACCAATTTCACGAAGCGGTGATTTCTACAGATATGGACGGCTCGATCGCCATTTGGAATCAAGCCTGCAAAAAGTTATACGGCTATGAAGAAAGTGAGGCGCTCGGACAGCACATTTCTCTCATTTACCCGCCCGAAGAACACGAGTTTTTGTTAGAGCAAGTCATCAAACCGCTACAAGAAAAAGGCGAGCATGAAATAGAAGTTATAACACGCCGTAAATCTGGAGAACAATTTTTCTCGCACCTGATGCTTTCGCTATTGAAAGACAATACGGGAGAAGTTGTGGGGATGATGGGTTCTTTAACAGATATCAGTCCTTGCAAAGCTTTAGAACAAGAATTAGCACAAAGACAATCACTATTTGATGCCTTTTTGAAGGAGGCGCCGGCGGGACTTTGCATTTTGGACTCGCAACTGCGGTACGTGCAAATTAATCAATTTCTAGCAGAAATAAATTGCTTGAGTCCAGCAGAACACATTGGCAAGACTGTACGCGATATATTGCCGAATATCGCTCCAATAATAGAGCCTTTGTACGAAAAAATTTTGAGGACGAAACAACCCTTAATTAACATGGAGATGAGTGGTGACAATCCCAGAAAGCCTGGGTTTGTCCGACACCTGACAGGCTCTTATTTTCCCCTGCTCGAAAAAGATGGGGAGGCGATCGGCATCGGTGCAGTTGTAATTGACATTAGCGATCGCAAACAAGCAGAAGCTGCGCTGCAAAAAAGCGAACAGCTTTACCGCACTATGGCAAGCAACTTTCCTAACGGCGCGGTGATGTTGTTCGATCCAGAAATGCGCTACACGCTGGTAGAAGGTACAGAATTAGCCGCCGTGGGGCTTTCCAAAGAATTGATGGAAGGCAAGACAATCTGGGAAGTATTCGAGCCAGATTTTTGCGCTGCTGTCGAGCCAAATTATCGGGCGGCACTGGCAGGAGAAACAGTTGTTACAGAATTTATTTACAGCGATCGCATCTACCTCGGTTATACTTTGCCAGTCAGAAACGAACGGCAAGAAATTATCGGCGGATTGCTAATGACTCAAAACATTACGGCTCGCCAATTAGCAGAAGAAGCGCTCAGGGAAAGCGAGGACAAATACAGGTGCATTGTCGAGACAGCAGACGAAGGAATTTGGATGATAGATACGGAGGGTAAAACTACTTTTGTCAACAAAAAAATGGCCGATATGCTCGGCTGCACTCCAGAGGAAATGATCGGAGAGTCGCTATTTGCTTTCATGGATGCAGAAGGCATCGCGATCGCACAAGCCAGTCTCAAACGCCGCCGTGAACAAATTCGCGAACAGCTCGATTTTAAGTTCCGTCGCCGAGACGGCAGCGACTTGTGGGCGATGCTTTCTACTAATTCCTTGGCAGACAAACAAGGACGCTATGTGGGCGCTTTGGCAATGGTTGCCGACATTACCGATCGCAAGCAAACAGAAGCCGCATTGCAGCAGTCGGAAGCTAAATTTCGATCGCTCTACGAATTAACCAGTTTGCCTGTTTTTATGTTATGTGACAATGCCATCACCGATGCCAACACAGCCACCCTACAACTATTCGGCTGTACTACCCCGCAAGAGTTGTACGGCCAAAACCCTGGCAAACTCTCACCTCCTTTGCAACCCAACGGCAGAGATTCTTTGAGCTTGGCCCACGACATGATAGCCATCGCCTTTGAGCGGGGAAAGCACCGTTTTGATTGGGTTCACCAGCGCTTAGACGGTACTGATTTTCCCGCAGAAGTGGTGCTGACAGTCATCGAGGTGGGAAATGAAAAAATTATCCAAGTAGTGATCCAAGATTTAACCGATCGCAAACTTGCAGAAGAAACTTTAGTGCGATCGGAAGAAGCGCTCAGACAGCAAGCTCAGCGAGAATTACTGCTCAATCAAATTGCCAACCAAATCCGCACTTCTTTAGATTTAGACACAATTTTAGCAACAGCAGTTCAAGAAATTCGCAATCTGATGCACCTAGATTGGTGCATCTTCACTTGGTATCGCCCCAACACCAATCCTCCGCTGTGGGACGTAACTTACGAAGCGAAGAATGCAGATTTGCCGAGTATGCTTGGCACTTATCCTGTAGACGACAAATCTAGTCTCGCAGTGCGACAGATTTTGCGGCGAGAAATTCTGCGAATTGATGATGTCAGCACTTTTGAAGATGTAGAATTGCGCGAACTTTTCCAGGCTTCAAATTTTAATTCAGTGCTGTCGCTGCCAATTCATACTGCTGCAGGCGATATTGGGGTGATTACCTGCTATCAGGCTATATCGATGCGAAATTGGAGCGAATCGGAAGTCGAACTGATGCAAGCGGTGGTCGCTCAAATTGCGATCGCGATCGACCACGCTGAACTTTACACCCAAACGCGCACAGCGGCGCGATTAGCTCAATCTCAAGCTCAACAGCTAGAACAAACTTTACACGAACTCCAACGTACCCAAACTCAATTAATTCAAAGTGAAAAAATGTCTAGTTTGGGACAGTTAGTAGCAGGTGTAGCCCACGAAATTAACAACCCAGTTAATTTTATCTACGGCAATCTCAGCTACACCAGCGAATACACTCAAAACTTGCTAAAAATGCTGCAACTTTACCAGAAGGAATACCCCCAGCCTAGCGCAAGAATTGTAGATGCCAGGGATGACTTTGAAATTGATTATCTTATTGAAGATTTACCGAAAATTTTAGCATCTATGAAAGTCGGAGCCGATCGCATCCGCGACATAGTTTTGAGCCTGCGAACTTTTTCAAGACTTGACGAAGCCGAAAAGAAAGAAGTTGACATTCACGAAGGCATTGAAAGCACGCTGCTGATTTTGCAAAACCGCCTGAAACATAAAGCCGATCACCCGACAATTAATGTGATTAAAGAATACGGTAATTTGCCTTTAGTTGAATGTTATCCCGGTCAGTTAAATCAAGTATTTATGAATTTGTTGAGCAATGCGCTAGACGCATTGGAAATGGAGATGAAGAAATCCGATCGCACCGCCAAAAATCTCGCAATTACGATTCGCACCCAAGTAACCGACAATAACAGCGTTGCCATATGGATAGCTGACAGCGGCCCTGGGATGAGCGAAGATGTGCAAAAGCGCTTGTTTGACCCGTTTTTCACTACTAAACCCATTGGCAAAGGAACTGGCTTAGGATTGGCGATTTCGCACTCTATTATAGTAGAAAAACACGGTGGCAAGCTTTCTTGCAATTCTGTAGTGGGAGAAGGTTCCGAATTTGCGATCGAGATTCCTCTGCAGCAAAAGATCAATTAAAACCCATTGTATCGGTATCATATCATCTCCGATCGATCGACCGGATTTGATAAGATTCAAATCCTCGCCTTTACCACGAGAGGCACACCACCAGCGGGTGCCATTGTCAAACCGCGGCGTACTGGCAAAACCGGACGATTTTCTGCAAGTTCTAAAGAGTACCGTGACAGCACTTTCGCCAATACTAACTTCATTTCAAACATGGCAAATGCCGCCCCAATACAGCGGCGGTTCCCTCCTCCAAACGGCAAATATTCGTAAGGCGAAAATTGCCTTTCTAGAAAACGTTCGGGTTTAAAACGTTTTGGTTCCGGGTAAATATCCGGTCGGTGGTGAACCAAATAAATGCAGGTAGAAAGTATCATTCCTTTGGGAATATTATAACCCATTAACTGCATCGGAGCTTGCAGAAGGCGCGGGAATGCAAAAAATAGGATCGGATAAATCCGCAGCGTTTCGCAACAGACAGCATTCAAATACGGGAGTTTACTTATTTCCGTCGGCTCGCAATTTTCGACATCAATAGAATTGAGCTCTTGCAGCAGTTTTTCACGGACTTCTGGGATGTAGTGAATCCAATACAAAGCCCAGGCTAAAGCTGTGGCTGTAGTTTCGTGTCCGGCGAATAAGATTGTCATTAATTCATCCCGCAATTCAACGTCGCTCATCGGCTTTCCTGCTTCATCACGAGCGGAAATTAACAAGCTCAGGATGTCTTCGCCCAATGGTTCAGACTGAGTTTTGCGAGCGCGGATTTCTTGATAAAGCAGTTCATCTAAACGCTGTCTTTGTCGCAGAAATCCTCCCCAAGGACTCCAAGCACCTAAATCTTTTTGCAACGACTTGATAAACAAAAAGGTAGCGCTTAATGGATTGCTAAACAGGCTGAACATATTAATCATTAGTTGCTGAATTTGCTGGTAGCGTTCTCCTTCGCTCAGCCCAAAAACAGCGTGTAAAATTACTTCCAAGGAAATCTCCTGCATAGTTGATTGCGCGATTACCGAGTTACCAGGAGTCCAATTATTAATTACTTTTTCGGTTGTATCGCGGATGATTTGTCCGTAAGCTTTCATCCGTTCACCGTGAAAAGGTGGCATTAAAAGTTTGCGCTGCTGCAAATGTCGATCGCCATCTAACAACAATAACGAATTCGAGCCTACTAAAGGTAGCGTTATCTGGTTTCCCGTACTGGATTCAAAGAGTTTGGAATCGGATGTAAAAATTTCTTGAATAGCTTGAGGATTGCTAATAATTACTTGCGGCGGAAAGTTGCTGAATTCGCTGGTAAAAAGGTCGCCGTAGCGTTGAGAATTACTATCTAAATAATACAGAGGATTTAAAATTCCCCGCACTGTCTGAACAAATCTAGCGTCTTTAGGGCCGTCTAGCAATTTGTTGGTAGCATGATTTTGAGAGTGAGAGTTTTCTGTGGTGATAGTCATGTGTTTTCCTCCTAGATTAATTTACTCAGTTTCAATCAACTGTTGATTGAAACTGAGTAAATTAATCATTGTTTTCACAAACCTTATTGTACTTTTTTTATACCTAGAGATTTTACGTAAACCCGATCGCACCTGTGCGTCTCCACACCAGTTGTCGGTAGATATCCGCTATTTTCGTACATTTTCACAGCTTCTTTGAGAATGCTAGCAGTTTCTATCCAAATTTCCTCAAAGCCGCGAGCGATAATTTTACTTTCCAATTCTTGCAGTAAAAATTTACCCAAACCCTGTCCTCTTGCTGCTGGCAAAATATACATTTTGCGAATTTCCACAGCATTATTTCCCCGATCAATCGGATAGTAAGCCGCCGTACCCACTATTTTATCCTGCCGTTCAACTACCCAAAATTCGCCGCCTTGATTATGATAATGTAGTTCTACATCATAGACATCTCGATCGGCCCCGTGAGGTTCGCATTTTAAACCGTACTCTGCTAAAACATCTCTAATTAAATAGAACGCCTCAGCGCGATCGCGCGTTTCCCAGGAACGAATTAAAAAATCCAGATGTTGGGTTTTCATTGGTTGTTGCAACGTATATTTATTTTTTGACTTTAGCAACTGTAAAATTACTCATTTTTTGGGTTTTACAGTCTTTAAATGCACCTAGATTTTAACTGTGAATTCTCGGTTCGGGATGAAGACTTGCCAGCAACTCGCTCTCTACTAATGATAATTCCTCCAGCCTGTCAATCACAAGAGTGCGATCGAAATAAGTTGTTGCTAAAATCCAATATACACCGTAATGGCGAGCTTCCGAAGCCATCAAACTGCGGTAAAATTTAGCTAATTGGGCGTCGGGACAGCGATCGCCCAGCAGCCCCAACCGTTCGTGACTGCGCGCTTCTATCAAACCAGAAACCAACAAAGAATCCAAAAGTCTCTCCGGTTCCTGCTTGCGAATTTGGGCGGACAAACCGGCACCGTAGGGGGGTGCGGCCAAAGGGCCTAAAGCAATGCCGCGCTGTTCTAACCGCTGGTTGACTTGCTCGAAATGCTCTAATTCTTCGCGGGCGATCGCCGTTAGCATCCTCACCAATTTTTCGCGGGCTGGGTAGCGAAACATTAAATTTAACGCTACTCCCGCCGCTTTCCGCTCGCAGTGAGAATGGTCTAATAAGATTGTATCCAAATGGGCGATCGCCTGTTGCACCCAAGCTTCCGAAGTCGGCTGTTTCAAAAACTTAATAGTTGGCAGTGTTGAAGTCATTAGTCAGTAGTCATTAGTCAGTAGTCAGCAGTCAATCGATTTTAGATTTTAGATTTTAGATTTTAGATTTTAGATTCAAGCATTGACCCCACGGATAAAGTCGGGGGGCAAGTTTCATCGGATACAGGTTTTTTATTTCTGGACGGATGAATCACGTGGCGGGTATCCTGGATGCTTTCGGTCATTATCAGCAGTCACTAGCCAGCATTTATCCTATTTTACACAATTTTTCAAACACCGCATACATATCACCAGCAAACTTTTTCGGATTCCACAGCGGCGACAAATTGGCGGAATCTTTAGATTTCACCAACTGTGCTTTAATTGCATTTCTCAATTCACGTTCTTTGCCCAATTTTACACCCACTTCCACATATTCCGACCAAGACAAAGCCACGCCTGTTTCAATTCCCAAAGTCTGCAAAAACGAATAACCCATTCTCGACAAACATTGCTCTCCTGTGCGAGTCACCACCGGCAAATTAGACCACAAAGCCTCTAAAGTTTGAGTTCCTCCGTTGTAAGGATAAGAATCTAACAAAACATCTGCCAGCAAATAGATAATTCTGTGTTCTTCCTCAGTAGCAAACCTCGGCAAAAACTTAATTCGGTGCTTGCTCACTTTCTCAGCTTCGCAAGCTTGGTGATACGCACCCTCAAACACTGCTGCATCCCCTAAAGCTTTGTGAATTAAGATACTGTTCGGCACTTCTTTGAGAATCGCAATTTGTGCTTTTACCAACTCGCTATTGAATTTTCTGCCGGGACTGACGCACAGGTAAACTATCTGATCCAAGCCGATCCGATGCGACCTTCTCAATGCAACTGGATCGACTCCATATCTCTGAAAACCGGACACCGCTACAAAGGAATCAGGCATCCTAATTAGCTGTTCGTCATAATATTTTTCTTGCCCTGCTGGGTGCGAGTGCCCGTCTGTAAGAAAGTAATTTTCCGGCGATATGTAAGGGGCGTCAAATCCCAGCCAAGAAACACAAACTGGTGCGGGTTTTTGGTAGAGAATGTCAGCGTGAACTGGTACGCTGAGAGAATCTAAATCAACTAAAACGTCCAATTCATCTTGCTGAATTTGGTCGATAATTTCGGCAGAATTGGCAAGTCCGTTCGGGTAGGTTGTGGGAAAAGTCAGTTTGCCAAAACTTTCAAATTGCTGAGTGCGATCGTCAGGAACAATTCTTTCGGAAGCGTACAAATACACATGGGGTGTGATATCGGACAATTCGCGAATGATGTCAGCGCTGCACCAACCTACAGAATGGCGGCTAAAGTGATTGGACAAAAAGCCGATTTTTAACTTGCTGGATGGAACCCTTGGTTTGAAACTGTAATTTGCGGGTTGAGAAAAATTAGGTTTAATACATTGGTCGATATACTTTTGGGCAATTAATCTGTAAAGTTTTGAGTTGGCTGCCAAGTCATCTCGCAAATAGGGCGTGCTGAATAACAAGTTTGCATAAAGCGATTTAATTTCCACCGGGCTAGCGGTTTCTAAGTTTTGCTGCAAGTATGACTCTAGTTCTAAAAATCGATCGCCCGCAATTTGATTTAATCCCGACACTTGATAGGTGCTGATGAAGTAAATCGCGGTCATAATTGGATCGGTTTCGGCACACATTTGGCTGTATTGGTGTACGGCTTGCCGCGCGGCAGCTAAATCGCTAGTATCTCTGAGGATGCCACACAAATGTTGGTGGGCAGAAATAAAATCTGGTTTAATTTCTAGGGCTTTTTGAAGGTTGGGTATTGCGTCTTTAAATTGACCTTGGTAGCGCAAAACTCGGCCAATTTGACAGTATGCTTCGGCTAAATCGGGTTTGAATGCGATCGCCTGCTTCCATGCAGCCACCGCCTCATCTAACTTCCCTTGCTGCGCTAATTTATCTCCTAAATTTAAGTGAAAATCTACTTGAGCAAGGTGGGGATTGAGTTCGAGAGCTTTTTGCTCGTATGCTACGGCTGCATCCGGCTGCCCCTGCTGCTTCAGTGCCCCTGCCAAATTCCAGTAAGCAGCAGCCAAATTTGGTTTAAGTTCGATCGCCTTTTCGTAATTGACAACCGCCTCCACCAAAAGCCCTTGTTTGTAGAGCATACTGCCCAAATTAGCATAAGCCTCAGCAAAATCGGGATTCAGAGCGATCGCCTCGGAATAAAACCGCATCGCTTCCTCAATTTGGCCGCTTGCTTGCTGCACATTGCCCATTGTCACGTAAGCCGCCGCCCAATCCGGTTGCAATTCCAGAGCTCGGCGACAAGCAGCGACGGCTGCTGCTAAATTGCCTTGAGAGTAATAGGTTTCTGCAGCGACTGTCAGCGATGCAGCATCTTCAAATTGGGGTGTTTCGGATTGGTTGCGAAAATCGGAATTCATTTTGCGGCCTATCTGTGCTATCAAGTTAAAGGTTGAATCTATATTATTTTGCAGAGTAGCAGTTTTAGCGGAACTACGGGCGATCGTCACAGAGAATTTATGAGCGACAAGCAAGCGACACAGCGCCAACATAACATCAAGTGGAAACCAAACCTCCTGCTGGGGATACTCTTGTTAACCTTAGCAATCCCCTTACCCTTTGCCCAAAAGACTTTCGCACAGCAGCAGCAGACAGCCAGCTTTCGGCAGAAATTATTTCAAACTGCTCTTTATTTCACCCTATATTTTGAGGGTGGATTCAGCAATCACCCTGCCGATAAGGGTGGCAGAACTTATCGGGGCGTCTTGCAAACGGAATACAACGCCTACCGCTACAGTCGTGGGCTTCCGCCCCTCGACGTGACGCAGATGTCGGAAGCAGAGCTCCTAGAAATTTATAAATATTACTGGGATTCGAGCCTTTCGGGCACGATGCAGCCGGCTTTGGCGATCGTCATGTTTGACACCGCCGTTAATTTCGGTATTAATAACTCAATTACCTTTCTTCAGCAAGCATTAGGATTGCCGCAAACGGGAGTTTTTGACCCGCGCACCAAGGAAGCGCTGAAAGGGGCAAATAACAAAAATACCGCACTGCAAATGATTAATGAACGAATTATTTACCGCTACAAAAGGGTGCAAGAAGATCCGACTCAGATGGCTTTTTTCCGGGGTTGGTTGAGTCGCGATTATAGTTTGTGGGGCTATGTAAATAAGATTAAGTAGTTGACAGTTGACAGTTGACAGTTGACAGTTGACAGTTGATTGTTATTTCTTATTCTATATTTGTGGAACAGACATCTTGCCTGTGTTCTATAAATGGCGTTGCTGATTTACGGTATGAATAAACTTTTCTCCAACGTTACAAAACTCACCATACTTGGCCCATAGCAATTGGGAAATTTTTAATTCATACCTGTATTCAGCAAAACCAGCTTTTTAAAAGAAGCAGAAGTATGAAAGCAAAAGAACGTAAAACGACCTCGCGCTTTAGATACCCGACTTCTTTAAGAAGTCGGGTATCTGAGTATTCTGTTTTTTTAGGTTTGTCTACTTATATCATTTCCGGTTACACCGGAATGATGTTGACGGTTGACGGTTGACGGTTGACGGTTGACGGTTGACAGTGAACAGTCAACAGTGAACAGTGAACTGGAATTTACTATTCCGATGCTAACGGATTTGATATTACTTGCCGCAATTAGCAAAAGTAGAGAACAAGTTATGACCTTGAACTTTCGACGCTTGCCATGTATTACGCCGATCGCCAAAAAAACTTGTATCTCTACCAACGTAGCTTTGCCAACCTAATGCAGCAACAGTTGGGTACTGAGCGGGAAAATCCCCTAGCAGAGGAATGTCTCGCGAGTCAAGTTTCCATCCTACCTTTCTGCTAAATTCTTTAATTTCTTCTTCGCAAGTTTGACAATTTAAACCCTTCCCCGTCTGTTGCCAAATCTCTAACTGCGGAGTGAAGCCGTATTTATTATTGCTGTGTTGCATCCACAATTGGTCGATCGCGCGGAGGTTAGGACAAGACGTGGGGTTGTTGCGGAGTATAGAGACGGTTTCGCGATCGGCGTCGTCCCATTTCTTAGCTTCTAATAAGGTTTGCAGTTGCCTGAATTCGCTGCTGGTTTCTTGGGCGCTAGCTGAAAAAGCTGGCTGCAAAACAGCAACAGATGCGGTGATGAATACTAGGGTCATTTTTCCAAATTTAAACATGATGCTCCTCCCAGTAAAAGTGATTTAACAAATGATTCGTTTTTAGTGCCTACCTCATTGAGAAGGGCAATCACAGGATTGCCCCTACGCTGGAGTTGGCTCTAAACCAACACAAAATCCGATTCAGTAATCGAACTATTCAACCCAGTGACTGTTGCCAAAAGTTGATTAGTTGAGGCCAATTTCAGCAGCGTTCCTCCCGCAGTTTGACTAATTTCTAACTGCTGGAAATTCAAACTGTTATCGATCGCAAATTTATCGATACCCACCTCAAAATCAAGCACCGTATCCGAGCCGCCACCTGGAGTTAACAAAAAGCGATCGATCCCGCTACCTCCTGTCAGAAAATCGTTGCCATTTTCGCCGCTGAAAAAATCATCTCCCAAACCGCCAAGCAAAGTATCATCTCCCTTGCCACCGTACAAACTGTCATTGTCGATACCGCCGTCCAAACTGTCAGCACCGCGGCCTCCAAATAGGATATCAGATCCACTGCCACCTGTCAGCATATCTAGTCCCCGGCCACCGTAAATGCTGTCATTACCGCTGCCACCATCGAGGGAATCACTAGCTTTTCTGGCACTGATAAAATCGTTACCGCTGCCGCCGATTAAAGTATCGCTATCATCAGTACCGACAAGATTTTTGCCCTCATCACCGAGAATTTCAGGAGAATTATTGACAAGTTCCACATCACCTTGTACAACCGGAACAGCAGGTTGAGAAGGTGCTGGATTACCTTGAATTTTGGCCGTTAAAAATTCGCCTGTATTTTCGGAAACTACCTGTGCGATTGGTTTTGTGCCAGCCGCCGCTTCTTCGAGGGCGATCGAACTTTCACCTAATGTCACCTTTTGGACTTTGGCAATTTCCGAGGGAATAAACTCAGGCAAAAAGTTAGATTTAACTTTATCCGTGCTTTGATTTGCCTCAGCCATTACCTTCGCAGCTTCCGGGGCAATTTGGGAAAGTTTTTCAGTGTTGAGATTGGTGTCAATTTCTTTGACCTTGGCAACAGATTGCTCGATAATGCTTTCTACCTGTGCCGCATCGCTCACATCCAGGGAACCACCGGATTTAATTTTACTGTTAATTGCCCCGACAACAGCTTTGACGATCGCAGCATTGTCCGCCGTAGATGCACCGTCTATGAGGCTGCTGGTTTGGGTGATGACGTTGTGGACTTTTGTCATGGCGACTAGAGTTTCAACGCCCCCAGGCTCATTTTTTGCTGTAGAGGCGATCGGATCTAAGTCGCTCAAGTCAACTCCCGCAGGAATAGACAGAGTAGATTTAACTTTTGACTCGGCTTCACTCTGCGTCATTCCCCCAGCCATCAAATCAGTTACCAAACTGGTTAACAAAGTGACAACATTAGCATCCGCAGGTGCAGAAAGAGGCATTTCCAGCGGCAAACCTGTCGCAGTATCCGTCCCGCCAAAAGCAACTAAATTGCCTTCATCTGCATCGATTTTCCCATTTTTATTTTTGTCGAAAGTCTCCAAGGGAATATCGAGCTGATATGCACCGTTAAAGTCAGTAGTAGTTGATGGTTCGTTACTATCTTTAATGCCATTTTTGTTAGCATCTAGGAAGATGGTTGCACCGGAGATGTAACCATCAATAACGTTGCCTATAATAACGCTCGTCTCAAGAAGAGGATCGTCATCGTCATTATTGTAAGCGGAAACAATTGATGTAGTTAACCCGGAGTAATTGGGATCGGCGCTAACAGCAGGGTCGGCAATAATAAGGTAATTTTGGTCTCCATCAAATACAAAATCATCAACGCCTCTTACACTCACCATCTGTATTGCATTCCAATTAGTAGAATTGAAGGTAACAGTTGGCCTGTCAATTACTCCTTCTCCCGCATTATTGGTACTAAAAGTAATACTCACATCAGCAGTAGGTGGGCTGTTGAGTTTGACAAAGAATCTGGCTGCGTCACCTGTTTCCCAAGTGACTAAGAATCCCAGTGGTACATTAATAATAATGTCTGGAGTTGCAAGTATCAGTGGGGGCGTCCCTAGTGTCGGCGTCACTGGCGTCACTGGTGTCGGCGTCACTTCTGCAGGCGTCGGCGTCACTTCTGCAGGCGTCGGGGTGACTGGCGTCGGCGTCACTGGCGTCGGGGTGACTGGCGTCACTGGTGTCGGCGTCACTGGCGTAACTGGCGTCGGCGTTGGTGTCGGCGTAACTGGCGTCGGCGTCGGTGTCGGCGTCGGTGTCGGTGTCGGCGTCGGTGTCGGCGTAGTGTCGTTATCGTCGATCGCCACTATCACCCCTGGCACCGAAATTTCGTTATACTTAGCATCAGTGCTGGTTGCAGTGTGAGTAATATTAGCGCTGTCTGTACCTTGGGCAACTGTATCGTCAACAGCTTTTACCGTAACGGTTTGAGCAACATTCCAATTATTTGGAGTGAAAGTCACAGGGGCGATCGGCTGAATCTGATTATTGGTTGTGAGATTGATGGTAACGGGGGCTGTTGGCTGCGACTTTAATTTGAGCTGGTAACTGCCATTCGCGCCGCCTTCTGTAACTTCCGTTTCGGTAAGACTAACAGAAACACCAGCAGTCTCATTGTCCTCATTAGTAATGCTAACATCCGCTACATTTCGGTTGTTATATTTCGGATCGGTACTAACAGTAGTACCCGTGACAATTGTGTAGTCAATATCACCATCACCAATGCGATCGTCAACCCCAGTTACTGTTACCTCTTGCGGTGTATTCCAGTTAATAGGAGTAAATGTTAAACTATTAGTCGAAACTGTTCCTTCGGCAACATTGTCACTTTTTAAACCGATAGTCACGTTAGCAGTTGGTTTGGTATTCAGGACTATATCAAAGTTGGCAGTGTTCCCATCTTCGTCAGTAGTTAATCCCTCAGTCGAATTAACCGTAATTCCCGAAGTTTCATTGTCACTGTTGGTGACGGTGACATCATTAGGATTAAGGTTATTGTAATTAGGATCGGTGCTGACAGCAGCCGCCGTGACAATTTTGTAATCAATATTGCCATCAACTACCAAATCGTCAACACCAGTCACCGTTACTGTTTGCGGTTTATTGTAGTTAGCGGGAGTGAAAGTTAAGCTATTCGTCGAAACAGTTCCCTCCCCTGTATTGGAACTACTCAAGCCGATGGTAACGTCAGCAGTTGGTGCAGCCTTTAATTTGACCGTAAATTCTGCTTTGCCACCAGATTCTGTTGTTGATACCGCTTTTCGATTAACCCTAAAGCCGGCCAAATCATTATTTTTGATAGTAGTAGTAGCCGTTTCAGTGGTAATAGTTGGTGTTACCCCTGGATCTGTGGGATTTGACAGGGTGACAGCAATAGTTTCATCTGCTTCAATTATGGTGTCGGCTAACACATTGAGAGTAATCGTTTTCGATTTCTGACCCGCAGCAAAATCAATCTGACCAGTAGTAGCAGTTGCTCCAGAAGTGCCACCGATATTGTTGTAATCGCTGCTATTTGTAGCAGTTCCTCCTATTGCGTAATTTACACTGCTGGCAGCATTGATACCTCCACTGCGAGTCACGGTAAAAGTAACGGGAGTAGTGATAATGTTGCGTTCGGTCATACTGGCAGTATCAGTAGCAATGGCGTAAGCTATGGCATTAGTATCATTAGCTGCGATCGTCAATTTTGCTTGATTTGTTTTACCTGCAATCCCATCAGTAATCGTGCCAAAGTTGAACACCGCTGTTTCGGCGTTTTCTGCGATATTGTCAGCTTTGATAGTGACAGCAACATTCTGAGTGAGAGTGTTAGTACCTGCACGGAATGTGACAGTGGCAGGTGAAAAAGTGTAGTCTGAATTTTGGGTGGCTGTGCTGCTAGAGTCAATTACGATCGGGACTGTCAAATCTTTGACGGGACTGCTGCTGATTGTCACCGGAATATCAACAACCCTATTCGCGTTTCCTTCTCTGCCGCTGTAGGTAGCAGCACCAAAATTCACTACAGGCGTATTGTTGTTGTTGAGCAAAACCGAGACGTTGCTAGATTCTTCAGTATCGTTTGTCGTAGTTAAGTCTGTCAGGCCATCAGCATTAAAGTCCCCAACAGCAATGATAAAGGGATATTCCCCAGCCGAAAAGTTGGCGGGCGCACCAAAACTGCCCGTACCATTTCCCAACAAAATGGAGATACCATCATCGTTCGTCACAGCTAAGTCTGACTTGTTATCGCTGTTAAAGTCCCCAACAGCAACGCTATTGGGAAAGTCCCCCGCATTAAAGTTAGTGGGAGCCCCAAAGCTGCCTTTCCCTGTCCCCAACAGGATTGATACGTTGTCAGATTCGTCAGATTCGGTGTTTGTTACAGCTAAATCTGGCTTGTTATCCCCATTGAAGTCCCCTGTGGCGAGCCCGATCGGATCGTTCCCCGCCTTAAATTTAGTAGGAGTCCCAAAGCTGCCTGTCCCTGTCCCCAACAGGATCGATACATTATCAGAAGAGTCTATGAAAGCTAAGTCGAGCTTGCCGTCAGCATTAAAGTCTTCCACGGCGAAAAACCGCGAATTCGACCCATTAACATTAAGGTTAGTAGGAGCCCCAAAGCTGCCTGTACCAGTTCCTAACAGGATCGATAGATTGTTATTGCCTATCGTAACTAAATCTAGCTTGCCGTCGCTGTTAAAGTCACCCACACCAACACCACGGCCAAAATCTGACTTCCCATCAGCTTCCCCCGTATCAAAGTTCGTGGGAGTGCCAAAGCTACCTGTGCCATTTCCCAACAGGATGGCTACTTGACCTACATCTGCGCTGTCCCTCTTTACAGAAGCTATGTCGAGGTTGCCGTCGCTGTTAAAGTCCCCTAATGCCAGACTTATGGGCTTAAAGCCGATGTTAAAGTTGTTGGCAGTGCCAAAGCTGCCAGTGCCTGTGCCCAACAGAATCGAGATGTTGTTAGTTCCTTGATTCGCTGTGGCGATATCTGGCTTACCGTCTTTGTTAAAATCTGCTACAACAACGTCACTCGGCCCTTCGCCGACAGGGAAGCTGGTTGCGGTACTGAAGATAGACATGATTAATTTACCTATTAATTGACAACAGTCGTTTCTGATGTTTGGAGTTGTAAAGCCGAATCTGCGAGACCCTAATTTGGCAATGTACTCTCTAGTTAAAAGTTGTATTTGAGATAGTACCAGTAACTACTTAAAACGTCAATTCATAAAATTCATAACCTAAAGTCATAAAAGTCATATTGGTAAAAATATATTTCAATAAGTAGACAATCTAGCAAATTTAAGAGAAATCATATATAACAGAAATCTAGGGATATAAAAATGCGTGGCTCCTGTACAAATCACTTAAAATATGAAACTATGACGGTAGAAGAAGCAATAATCTTTTTGGACAATCTGGTATACGAACAAACGGAAAAACACCTGAGTCGGTTGCAACAGTCGATAATTCGAGGCGTTGTAGGGGGTTTGACCTATCAAGAAATTCAGCAAAACGATCCGATCGCCCGCGGGTACACAGTGGGCTACCTGGGGCGGTATGTCGGCTACAACTTGTGGAAAGAACTGACAAAGGTACTGAGACAAGCAGAAATTCTCGGTCAAGAAGAAAGAGTAGTCGGAGCAAATCTTTGGGACTGTATCATGAGAGCTGTACAAGGCACACAACCCGCTAAATCTGTCGATCCGATGTTGCAAAAGCTGCTGCGGATGCGTTACCGAATTAGAGAACATTTGGTGAACACCGAGTACAGCGATACCTATCTGGCTGAAGATGAAAATTTGCCCGATCGACCTTTGTGCCTCGTCAAGCGCCTCAAAAGCCAGTCTGAGAGAAGCAGCCATTTATTCGATCGAGAAACGCGCGTTTTATATCGATTGGGCCAACACGATCGGATACCAGAATTGTTAGCTCGCTTTGAAGAAGATGGATATTTTTATTTAGTCTATCAATTCATCGAAGGGCAACCCTTGTATCAAGAACTAATCGAAGGTCAACCCTGGCAAGAACATCAGGTTATCGCTTTGTTGAAAGATATCTTAGAAGTGCTTGTTTTTGTTCACAAACAAGATGTAATTCACCGCGACGTTCACCCTCAAAACTTAATCAGGCGGACATCAGATGGCAAGATTGTATTAATTGACTTTGGGGCAGTTAAAGAAATCAACACTTCACCAAACAGCATCGGTCAAACGAAATCGCGCGGCGGTACTCAGCAAGACTACATTCCTCCCGAACAAGCCATCGGTTCCCCGAAATTGTGCAGCGACATCTATGCTGTGGGGCTCATCGGGATTCAAGCCTTGACAGGAATGCGCCCGAAACAACTCAGAGTTGATAATTTAGGCAATCTCATCTGGCAGAAAAATGCAACTGTCACCCCGGAGTTGGCTCGCGTTTTAGACAAGATGGTGCTTTACCATTTCCCCCAGCGTTACCCGTCAGCAACCGAAGCTTTGGAAGCACTTCAAAAGTTGGGAGTTAGTTGACAGTTGTCAGTTGTCAGTTGACTGTTGACCGTTACCAAATCCCACTTTAATATCCCCCTCTTTAGTCCGCGCAGGCGGACTTTGTTTGTGTAGTAGCGGTTTCAACCGCCGAGTCTTATTGTTGTGCCGATCGCATTTCCCACACCCGCAGCACCCGGTTTACAATGCGAGTGATCTTATTGCCGATCGATTCATCCGCTACCATTACGCCTCGATGGACTGAGTAAAAACGCTCAGCCCGACCAATGAATCGGGCGCTAATTTCCAAGGAACAAGGAAAAAGGCTGAAGGAACAAGGAACAAGGCTGAAGAAACAAGGAACAAGGCTGAAGAAACAAGGAATTTTGTGTTTTAACTAACCAGCAAGAAAAATTATTGAATTCTGCCGAATGCCTTTTACATAAGAGCCTTCAACCTTCACTTGACTATCTCTCTAAAGTTAGATAAAATAATTCATATTTTATGCTTAGCAGTTTTAACCAAATCTTAGGCAGCTTTGTATAGCGGGCGACAATATACCTAAAGTCTTAATTGTTACCTTGGATACGTATAAACCCCAATAATTGGAGGGAGCGAGAAATTGGAAGTTTTTGAACGAGCACAACAACTGCAAACGCCCTCAACCCGAATGGCTGCTGTCCAGTCTTTTTCCAAAAAAGCGAGTATTGCAGTAATGGCGATCGGCTGTATAGTCATTTTGGGGTGGATATTCGATCTGCCACTCTTAAAAAGCATTCTGCCCGGACTCGTGACGATGAAAGCCAATACTGCGGTGTGCTTTATTTTGGGCGGGTTTTCTCTATTCATCCAACAGCGGCGGCGGCCAGAATTAACAGCAAGAAAGTATCAAAAAAAGCATAAATATTTAATTTTGGTATGTTCATTTTTAATTATATTAATTAGCCTATTAACCCTAGTTCAATATAGCTTTAATTTAGATTTAGGCATCGACCAACTGCTATTTAAAGAAAGTTACAGGTTGACAACCCCCGGAACACCAGGACGCATGGCACCGAATACTGCTGGTGCTTTTTTATTGCTGGGAATAGCGCTGCTGCTGCTGTCAGAACGTCGGCCTAAATACTTGCGGATTCAAATTTTAAGCTGTTGTGCATTTTTAATTGCCTTTATGGGTTTGATAGGCTATTTCTACGACAAAGCTTTATTTTACCAAATTGGCAAAAATACCGGCATGGCTTTGCACACTGCCGCAGCATTTATGTTGCTGAGCTTCGGTATTTTATTTGCCAGTCCAGAGCGAGGATTGATATCAGTAATGACGAGCGATCGCGCGGGCGGCATCATGGCGAGGCGCTTGTTGCCACGGGCAATCATTATCCCGCCTTTAGTCGGTTATTTCATCCTATTGGGAGATCGGTTACAAGCCTACACGCCGGAGGTAGGGATATCGCTGTTAAGTGTATTGAACGTGATTATTTTTACAGTTCTGATTTGGCAGAATGCCAAAACTCTCTGCAGCGCAGACCGGAAGCGCTATCGAGCGGAACTGGGACTGAGGAAAGCTAAATTAGACTTAGAAACTCAAGTTGAGAAACGGACTCTCCAACTGCAAATCACCAACGAGCAATTGCAGCAGCAAATTTTCGACTCTCAAACAACAAAGCAGGCGCTTCAAAAAAACTATAACCTGTTGATGGCAGTCATCAACAGTACGCCCGCCGCCCTATTTGTCAAAGATATTCATGGCCGTTACCTAATGCTTAATGCTGCAGGAGCCAGTATAATTGGCAAGTCTGTAGACGACATTATCGGCAGAGATGACAGCGAGTTATTTCCGCCGGAAATTGCGGGCAATATTATAAAAACCGATCGCCCAATTATGGCAGCGGGAACAACGGAAGCGATCGAAGAAGAACTGCCAGTTAAAGGCAATTTGCGGACATTTCTTTCTACAAAAAGCGCTTACCGGGACGGACAAGGAAATATCAGCGGTATAGTTAGCATCGCGCGGGATATTACTGAGAGTAAACAAGCCGAAATCGCCAACAGAAGTCTGGCAGCAATTCTGGAAGCGACCCCCGATTTTGTAGGTATCTCCAACCTCGAAGGACGCCCGATTTACATCAACAAAGCAGGCAGAAAAATGGTGGGTATAGGCGAAAACGAGGATATATCCAAGCGACAAGTTGCAGAATTCACGCCAGCGTCAGGCCGCAGCAATTTGAATCAAGCGATCGCCACCGCTGTTTCGGAGGGCTTTTGGAGTGGAGAAACAGCCTTCGTGTCAGCATCGGGACTCGAAATTCCCATCAGCCAAGTTATCATCTCCCACTCCGCACCGGACGGCAAACTCGCATACATTTCGACGATCGCCCGCGACATCAGCGATCGCAAACAAGCTGAACAGGCGCTGCAACTGTCACAAGCTCGTTTCGCCGGCATTTTAGAAATTGCCGAGGACGCGATTATTTCTGTGGATGCTGACCAAAAAATTATCCTGTTCAACCAAGGTGCAGAACGGATTTTTGGGTGGACGGCTGCTGAGGCGATCGGGCAATCCCTGAGCCTGCTGTTGCCCGAAGCTTTTGCCACGCATCATAGTCACCTCGTCAGCAATTTCGGCGGTGGCGTTAAACAAGCCCGAAAAATGGGCAACCGCAAAGAAATTTTCGCCCGCCGCCGAGATGGTACGGAATTTCCCGCCGAAGTTTCTATTTCCAAACTCGAAGTGGCAGGCGAAATCATATTCACAACTATTTTGCGCGACGTGACAGCCAGCCGCCAAGCCGAAGAATCTGTGCGTCTGAGCGAGGAAAGATACCGATCGCTGGCAATGGCCACCGCACAGATGGTTTGGACGACCAACGCTAGCGGAATCTTCGACAAGCCTCAGCCTGATTGGATAGCTTATACGGGCATGAGTTGGAAAGAGAAGGACAACTGGATAGAAGCAGTGCACCCAGAAGACCGCGATCGCACAATTCAAGCTTGGATGGGGGCCATAGAAACAAAAAGTCTCTACGAAGTCGAGCACCGCTTGCGGGCTGCCGACGGCAGCTACAGACACTTCTGGGTGCGGGGCGTCCCCCTTTTGGCAGCCGACGGCAGCATTCGCGAATGGGTGGGAACTCACACCGACATTAGCGATCGAGTCCAAGTTTTGGAAGCACTCAAGCAGTCCGAGGGACAGTATCGATCGCAAGCAGCCGAGCTCGAAAAAGCTGTCCAAGAGTTGCACCAAGCTCAAACTCAACTAATCCAAACCGAAAAAATCTCTTCTCTCGGCCAGCTAGTCGCCGGCGTCGCCCACGAAATTAACAATCCGATTAACTTCATCTACGGCAACATCACCCACGCCAACGAATACGCCACAGACTTGCTCGGTTTGCTCCACCTTTACCAGGAAAAATACCCAAATCCCGTCCCGGAAATTGTAGAAGCAGCCGAAGATATTGAAGTCGATTACTTAATGGAAGACTTTACGAAGATTTTGGAATCAATGAAAGTTGGAGCCGATCGCATCCGCGACTTAGTTGTATCCTTACGCAACTTTTCCAGACTCGACGAATCGCAGATGAAGCGAGTAGATATTCATGAAGGAATCGAAAGCACTTTGCTAATTTTGCAGCACCGGATTAAAGCTAATGTACTTCGTCCCGCTATTGAGATTATCAAAGAATACGGCAATTTTCCAAAAGTCGAGTGCTATGTAGGTCAGCTCAATCAAGTATTTATGAATCTTTTAGTAAATGCGATCGACGCCCTCGAAGAGTACAACAGCACTCATTCTTCAAAAGAAATATATGCTCGTCACAACCGAATTCGGATTAGCACAAGTGCGAATTCCGAGACAGTAACAATTCGGATTGCCGACAACGGCATGGGAATCAATCAAGAAGTTATTGGCAAGTTGTTCGACCCATTTTTTACTACTAAACCAGTCGGCAAAGGCACAGGCTTGGGGCTGTCAATCAGCTATCAGATTATAGTTGAAAAACACCGAGGCAAATTGCAGTGTATTTCCACGCCTGGGGAAGGTGCAGAGTTTGTCATCGAGATTCCCATTTGCCAAAAAGTATCGCCTCTAGTCACAGGAAATAATCAATTAGCAGCAGTTGGTAGTTAATTGTTAGTTGCGATCGGTGGCATCGGAATTAATATTACCCGAAATCAGGAAACGGCAGTGCCGTTTCCCTACAATTATATCATTCCGAAGCTAGCGGATTTGATATAACCGGGCGGTTGGAAACCGCGTCTACACAAACGATGTCCGCCTCCGCGGACGAAGAAATATCGAATTTGAGATAAATGTGCGATGGCTTACGCCCCGCTACGCTACGACTCTTCAACCCGCGGAGGCGGGTTTTGTCTGTGTAGACGCGGTTTCAACCGCCGGGGTTTTTGGGTTGATGGCCGATGGGATTTTTGGGTTGATGGGCGATCGAATTTGAGAGAAATGTGCGATGGGATTTGATATCATTCCGGCACAGCCAGAATTGATATGACATAAGCTCTGCCTCAAGATCGCCCCAAACTGCAATAATTCTTTACAATAAAATAGTAAATATGATTATTCACTTAAATAAATCCCTTGAAAATGCCTGTAAACCAACTTTCTCCAACAACAGCCTCCACGCAAACACCGACACTCGACTTTGACATAGCCATCGTCGGAGGTGGCATAGTCGGGGCCACCTTAGCCAGCGCGTTAAAAGATTCTGGATTAAAAATCGCTATAATTGAAACCCAACTCCCCGCCGCCGCCGCAGCCAAAAAACAAGCCTATGCAATCACCCTGCTATCAGGAATGATCTTAGAAGGTATCGGCGTGTGGCAGCAAATCTTGCCGCAAATCACCACCTTCGAGCAAATTAGCCTCTGCGACGGCGACTATCCCGGTGTCGTCGAATTCCACCGCCCGGATTTGGGAAATACTGGCAAATTGCCCGTACCAAAAGCAGCTTTAGGTTACGTTGGCGAGCACGGAGTCATGCTGTCAGCTTTGCAAGAATCTTTGGCAAAAAACCCGAATTTTAGTTGGGTTTGTCCGGCGGAAGTAGTCGAGGTAAAATATTTAACCGATTGCGCGGAAATAGAAGTCAAACAACACGGCGAAACCCGCACAATTCGCACCAAATTATTAGTCGCAGCCGACGGTTCGCGATCGCGCATCCGCACCGAAGCCAACATCAGCACTCGCGGCTGGAAATACTGGCAATCCTGCGTTGCTATCACTATTAAAGCAGAAAAACCGCACAATGATATCGCTTTTGAGCGCTTTTGGCCGAGCGGCCCGATGGGAGTTTTACCATTACCTGGGAACCGTTGTCAAGTTGTTTGGACAGCACCCCACGCGGAAGCAAAAGCTTTGCAACAAATGGATGAAACAGAGTTTTTGACTTTGTTGGAACAGCGCACGGGCGGGCTTTTGGGGCGTTTGGAATTGGAGAGCGATCGCTTTTTGTTTCCGGTGCAGTTAATGCAGAGCGATCGCTACGTTTTGCCCAGATTAGCACTAATTGGGGACGCGGCCCACTGCTGCCATCCCGTGGGCGGCCAGGGATTAAATATGGGCATTCGAGACGCTGGGGCGATCGCCCAAATCTTGCAGCAAGCGCACCAAAAAGGCGAAGACATCGGCGATTTGCGAGTATTGAAACGGTATCACAACTGGCGGAAAAAAGAGAATTTAATCGTGTTAGGATTTACCGATTTTCTAGACAGATTATTTTCTAATACTTGGCTGCCAATTGTAGCATTTCGCCGCTTCGGATTGTGGTGTTTGCGGACAATTCCCCCAGTGAGATTTTTAGCCTTGCGCTTGATGACCGGTTTAATGGGGCGGCCGCCCAAATTAGCGCAAAATTAGAATAAACCGGGTTTTTTCCTATGTTGCTTGCATTCTAGCGGTGTTGCCACAACCGCCAGGGGTTGAAACCCCTGGCTAATAGCGAAAGTCGGTTGAAACCGACTGAAAATCCGATATAAAAATGAAAAACTCTTTAGTCCTCTTCAGAGGACTTTTGCTATGAGACAGGGGTTTCAACCCCTGGCGGACTATCGGGCTAACCGAGGTTTCTCGCCACTCGCACCATCAAAGAAACCGGGTTTTTTCCTCAATCTTTGCAATGTTACGAAGTTGGTCGCAAAAACGCGGTACAATGATCGACTCAGCTCGAACCCAGCCCTGACGGCAATAGAAAAACTATGCAGCCCGAACAAGAACAAGAAATTCTCAACCTGCGCGATCGCCAATTAACGCCCAAACAAATTGCCCGAAAGTTAGGATTGAAAGCATCCGAAGTCAGTACCTTTCTTCAATCTCATGCAGAACAAACAGCCCTCGCTAGCGCCGAAAAAGGAGAGTTATTGCCCGTTGCTCAATGTCTCGTGGATGTAAATTTTGCGAAGGTATTGTTGGGGAATGAAACCTCTGAAACGAGCGGTTTGGGTTTAGTGGTGGTGACTCGTTCCAAGGGATACAATCGTTTTGTTACAGCCTCTTATTTGATCGACTACTGGTGTTTGGGAGTCAAGGATGTCATCCCGCCACGTAACTGCAACGATAGCCAATATAAAAATTTCGTTCAGCTTTCTTACTCGCAGTTTATGCAAGAGTACGAGGAGATTAGTTTAGAGCAAGCACAAGCCCTGGTTTGGGGTGCGATCGCTTATGCCAAAACATTAGGCTTTGAACCGCATCGCGATTTCGAGCAGTCGAAGGCTCATTTAGGAGAATCAACCAGCGAAATTGGCTTGAAATTCGGTCGCAATGGAAAACCTTATTATATTGAAGGGCCTCACGATAATACAAGGAAAATTATCAATACGCTTAAAAACTCTGTGGGAGACGGTAACTTCGATTACTTGTTCGGGATGGGGTAGAAATTGATACGGGGGAGCGTCAACCGCCAAACCACCAATCATGGTAAAATAAACATCGGTGTTACTGACAACTCCCCACAATGGAAGAAACCCGCGCCCAAGCTTATCGGCAATTGATAGAGACACTCCTGACTTGTCCCAAAGGTGAGACACAGCAGATATTACAGGCTAACTTAGAATTGGTAGATTCGGGGTTTCTCCAAGTTTGCGAGGTAGTAGCAGAAAACCTGGCAGAGGAAGGACAGGAAAATCACGCTAATTTTTTACGGAATTTTGCCAGTCAGATAGGGCAATTATTGGGTACGAACGATGACGGAGAGCGCGATTACTGTGAAATTGAAAATTCACAAGAGTATGAAAACTTTATCCTAGAATTATTGCAAGCCGAACCTAGCAGTAGCAATATTAAAGTAATTTACTCCATTCTCCGTAAACGGCAACATCTCCTCAATGCTAATTTTGCCGAAATTTTACAGGAAGTGGCTAAGAATTTAATTGCCAAACATCCAGAAGCAATTGAGTTAATTCTCCGTGACAGCGGAAATTTAAGTATTCATATTAGTAACTTTCCCGGTGGGAAGAAAACAAATAATATTGAAATAGCAATTACTGGTTATCAAATAGTTTTAAATAATCGGGAACCGGGGAGCGAAAAGTTTGCTCAAACTCAAAATAACCTAGCTGCTGCGTATACTCACAGAATCAAAGGTTCGCGGGCGGATAATCTGGAACGGGCGATCGGCTTCTTTCAGGCTGCTTTAACAGTTCTTACCCGTGAGGATTTCCCTGAACAATGGGCAGCGACTCAACATAACCTAGCTAATGCGTATACTCACAGAATCAAAGGTTCGCGGGCGGATAATCTGGAACGGGCGATCGAGTTTTATGAGGCTGCTTTAACAGTTTATACCTTTGCGGATTTTCGCGAAAAATGGGCAATGACTCAAAATAATCTAGGTAATGCCTACAGAAACAGAATCAACGGTTCGCGGGCGGATAATTTGGAGCGGGCGATCGGCTTCTTTCAGGCTACTTTAACAGTTTATAACCTTGAGGATTTCCCAGCAGATTGGGCAATAACTCAAAATAACCTAGGTAATGCCTACAGCGACAGAATCAAGGGTTCGCGGGCGGATAATCTGGAACGGGCGATCGGCTTTTTTGAGGGTGCTTTAACAGTTCGTACCTTTGAGGATTTCCCTGAAAAATGGGCAATGACTCAAAACAACCTAGGTAATGCCTACAGTGACACAATCAAAGGTTCGCGGGCGGATAATCTGGAGAGGGCGATTGAGTTTTATGAGGCTGCTTTAACAGTTCGTACCCGTGAGGATTTCCCCGAAGATTGGGCAATGACTCAAAATAACTTAGCTATGACCTACAGTGACAGAATCAGCGGTTCCGAGGCCGAAAATCTGGAACGGGCGATCCTTTGTTACCGAGATGCACTTTCAATTCGTACCCGCGAAGCTTTCCCACAAAATCATGCAAAAACTTTGTTTAATTTAGGTAATCTTTACCGAAGTAACCAGCAATGGCAACTAGCTTATGATACCTATGCCCCAGCGATTGAAACAGTAGAATTTTTACGGGGCGAGATTCAATCTGGGGATGAAACCAAACAGAAATTAGCCGAAGAATGGAATAGACTTTATCTGGGCCTGGTAGAAGTTTGCATCGAACTGCAACGCTACACCGAAGCTGTGGAATATGCCGAACGCAGCAAAGCCCGCAACCTTGTAGAACTCTTTGCCAACCGTGACATCAAACCTAAAGGCAATATCCCCGAAACTGTTCTCAACGAATTGTCGCGCCTCGGTCGAGAAATTGAGGCCGAACAGCGACAACTGGACATCCAACAGATAAACCGTAACAGTAATGGTGGCAGAATATTGGGAGAACCCAGCCTCAAAATCGACAGCCTAACCACTAGCCGCGATTCTACTCATCTCACCAAATTGCGTAAACAACTCGATGAATTGATTGCTCATGAAATTACATCAATTGATCCTGATTTTAGCCTAACCCAAAAAGTTAAGCCCATCCTCTACAAAGACATTCAAACTCTGACAGGTGAAAACACCGCTATTCTTGAGTGGTACATCATAGGCGATAAATTTCTAACTTTCATCATCACCCCGCAATCCCCAACACCAATAATCTGGCAATCTTCAACAGAAGACTTTCAAGCCTTGGTAAATTGGGATAACGAGTATCGGAAAGACTACAAAGAGATAAAACCCCAATGGAAGCAAAAGCTAGCCTCCCGCCTCCAAAACCTAGCTGAGATTTTGCATCTTGATGAGATTTTAAAGAATATTCCGAAACCGTGCGATCGACTGATTTTAATTCCCCATCGCTTCCTGCATCTTTTCCCCCTTCATGCGTTGCCAATCTCCCACGAAAGGGATTTTGAAAGCGGATGCACCGATGAAATCGATTCTTCTATCACTGTATCCCTTTCCAAATCCGAATCGTGCCTTCTCGACTTATTCCCTGGTGGAGTCAGCTATGCCCCCAGTTGCCAACTACTGCAACAGGCTTCACAGCGACAACGCCCTAATTTCTCTCACCTATTTGCTATTGCCAATCCTACCAAAGACCGCTACTTACTTGAACTGCAAGCCGCTAACATCCGTCACAAATTCAAGTCTAATGATTTCTTGGCAAAAGATGATGCTAATAAGAACGCAATTCTAAACGCGAAACTCAGCTTTGCCAACTGCGCCCATTTCGGTTGTCACGGCAACTTCGAGCCTGCCTCCCCTTTGGAATCATCCCTGGTATTCGCCAATAAAGAACGTTTGACACTATTGGAAATCTTTAATCTTGACCTAAATCAATGTCGTCTTGTCACTCTCTCCGCCTGCGAAACTGGATTGACAGAATCCAGAACCAGCGATGAATATATTGGCTTACCTTTCGGATTTCTCTTAGCAGGTAGCCCTAGTATGGTAAGTACCCTTTGGAAAGTGGATGAACTCGCCAGCACTTTGTTACTGATTCGGTTCTATGAAAACCTAGAAACTCTATCAACGGTTACTGCTCTCAATGAGGCACAACAATGGCTGCGGAATCTGACCTCAGAGGCGCTTGAAGCATTATTAAAATGCCTCAAACCGCAAATCGATCAAACATTTAAACTGTTGCCCAAAAAAGAACGCACACGCTTTGTTAATGCTCCTCTGGATGGCGCACTGAACCGGAAGCCGTTTCCTTTTGCTGAACCTCATTACTGGGCTGGCTTCACTGCAATCGGCGTTTAGCAATCCTGACAAAAATTGTCCAAATTTTTCGTGCTTATGTAAATAAGTACCAGTGTTAATGGTACTCCTGGGTAAACGCCAGCAGTTATTAGCGAACCCAATGCAACAGCAAAACCTTGACTCAATACGTCTTTAAAGGCTTGCGTACAAATATGAGGACGCAATTTCTCGGCTGATTTTTCTAACCAGCTAGGCTCATTTGGGTTTTTTGCATCTAGATCGTTGTCTAATTCTCCTGACTTAATTGCTAAGGTTTCGGCTGCATATTCTAAATCGCCTTCACACTCTTCAAGTACATCAAGAGCTATTAGAGCATCGGGATATTCTTGTAATTGGGAGCGATACTGTTCAATTTCTGATTGGGTAACGGTAGTCATTGGGATAATGGCGAGCAAATAAATGAGTAATTCTTATTTTGCCATAATTTTTGTACTTCTTTTGTGTAGAAACCTGGCGGTTGAAAATGCAGCTACACAAACAAAGAAACTTCATCCCTTCTTTATTGCCATTATAGTTAGTTGCTTAGGCGGTGGAGTCTTGGGAGGAGTTGCTTGGCTGATTGATCGTAAAGTGTTAAAACCATCATCCGCGCAGACAAGTTTACCTAGTTCCGAAAATCAACATCGCTCTATTGATGTGTAACCTCCCTCTGCTTTCGGGTTAATTGCATTCAACCCATCGCCCGAATCAATATCTAGTCGATCTAAAGTTCTCGCATCTAGTTTCAACAAAGGCATGATTTGGTCGTATTTCTGCCATTTACCTCTAGGAAAACCCCCAACAGCAAAATCAAAAAATCCATGTTCCATAGAGAATATGCCACCGCGTTCATACATTAGGATTAGCGGTTCGTAGGGTTCAGGTAGAGTAAATTCACTGACTTTTGGTGAATTTTTCGCGCTATCCCAATGAAGGAACCACTCGCAGGTTTTCTCAATAATACCCGCCACATAAAACGGTGTCTCTGTGAAATGAGTCTTAAGCACTTTAACCTTAGTTTCATCGGCATCTAGAGAATCAATATGAGCCGCCACATCAAAAAACGGCCATTCATCCGTACAATCTAAAGCCTTGGCCCACAGTGCAGCACGTCTCAAGTATTCTCGCAAAAGGGCAATGTGAGAGTTAACGCGACTATCGTCTGGCTCCCATTTAATTGCTAAAATTCGCTCTAGTGCAGTGTCGGTAATTGTTTTCGCAGTCATATTCTTTCTCTAATAGCTTCAAGCAACTCATCAAGATTCGAGAGGTTGTCCGCAAGCCTCAGTCCTTCCGCTGACTTACCTATTATGTTAACCCAGTGGGAAAATGGATTGGGCTTGCTGGTATGAGGAGCTATATCGTGTGCTCCGAAATTCTCCGGGGTTGGCCAGTTGCCAAAACCATACATGGGATGGTCTATCCAAGCTTTAGGCGATCGATAAGGAAGTCCATCAGCCATTAGTGCTTGCTCTATATACTCATGGGCTATCAACCGTTTAAACTTGTTAAGTTCTCTCGGTTGTAGCTCACCATTTTTTGCACTTATCCATAAATCAGCAATCTCACCATCGGGTGTAAAATTACCTCGGACATGACTAATAGTATTTGTCTCATCATTGGGAATGTCAAGCTCGTGTTCCTTGATAAATATGTGCTCTTTTACTTGGCGGATAATTTGTTCAGAAATCTCTAGATAATTAGCTATTGTATACACATCATCCGTCATGGCGATAATTTCTGCATATTGACGGATTTCTTTCTGATTAGCCTCCCCAAAATATTGTGGCACTATCCAACACCATTCTCATTATTACTCTTTGACAACATCCATCAACTCTTCAATCAAAACATCGAGGGTGCGAGCTATTTTTTGAATGGATGTGATATCAACCGTTGCTAGTCCTTCCGATCGAGCATAGTGCCTGACTGTGCTGTACGGAACCTCGGATCGATCGGCAACATCCTTTAGCGTCCATCCTTTTTCATCAGCCAACTCTCGGATTCGGAACCTAACTAACCCCATTCTACTTGACAAACGATAACTATCTATGTTTTTAATTCAAACACAATAGTCGATCGACAGTTAAACAGTATTTTGTAGGGTGCGGATCTGTCAGAAGTTCGTGAAGCGAAGCTATCCCGTAGGGAATCGCACTTGAGGATATCGGATGAATCTGCACCCTACCGTACTCGCGCACAATCAAAGAAACCGGGTTTTTTCCCAAATCTTCCCACCGTAACCAAATATTCTCGCAAAAACCCGGTTTCTGCCCACCCACCCATCAAAAACAAAACAACTGCCGACAGCCAAAACCGTCAACAGTTGTTTTTTATATTCAATGCGGATGGCGAGACTCGAACTCGCAAGGACATATTGCCACACGCACCTCAAGCGTGCGCGTATACCAATTCCGCCACATCCGCTCTTTCTGGCAATCTCCGGGATTTTTGCGTTACCAGTTAAAGATTCACAGGTTGAGGTTCCTGACATTTAACTTGTAACTTGCCCTTTGACACCGCCGATTTACAATCATAGCACCACTACCAGCAAAATGTAAAATAAATTTTTGTGAACAATTTCTGGAAAACGATTATCCAGAACATACCGAAAGGCATTATTGTACAGAATATTGAGTGAATTAAGCAGCGAAGATGGGGTTCTCGAAAATTTTAATCGCTAATCGGGGAGAAATAGCTCTCCGCATATTGCGGACCTGCGAGGAAATGGGGATTGCCACGGTCGCCGTACACTCCACCGTAGATAAACACGCCCTGCACGTCCAGTTGGCAGACGAAGCCGTTTGCATCGGCCCCCCCACCAGCAGCAAAAGCTATTTAAACATTCCCAACATCATCGCGGCTGCCCTGACACGCAACGCCGCAGCCATTCACCCCGGTTACGGCTTCCTCGCCGAAAACGCCCGATTTGCCGAAATCTGCGCCGACCATCAAATTACCTTCATCGGGCCCTCTCCGGCAGCAATGCGGGCGATGGGCGACAAATCCACCGCCAAAGAAACTATGCAGCGAGTGAAAGTCCCCACAGTTCCCGGTAGCGGTGGATTGCTGGCGGACGATCGCGAAGCTTTGGCGATCGCCCGCGACATCGGCTATCCTGTGATGATCAAAGCCACCGCCGGCGGTGGAGGCCGCGGGATGAGGCTAGTCAAAGAAGCATCCGAACTCCCCAAACTATTCTCAGCAGCCCAAGGCGAAGCCGACGCAGCCTTCGGCAACCCCGGACTTTACCTCGAAAAATTCATCGAAAAACCCCGGCACATCGAAATCCAAATCCTCGCCGACAACTACGGTAACGTCATCCACCTCGGCGAGAGAGATTGTTCGATTCAGCGCCGACACCAAAAACTCCTCGAAGAAGCCCCCAGCCCCGCCCTCAGCCAGAAACTGCGAGATCAAATGGGTCACGCCGCCATTGCCGCTGCCAAATCCATCAACTACACGGGTGCGGGCACTGTCGAATTTCTGCTTGACAAATCGGGCAAGTTCTACTTCATGGAAATGAACACCCGCATCCAAGTAGAACATCCCGTCACCGAGATGATTACAGGCCTCGACTTGATAGCCGAACAAATCCGCATCGCCCAAGGAGAAAAACTGCAAATCAAGCAAAACCAAGTAATTCTCAACGGCCACGCGATCGAGTGCCGCATCAATGCTGAAGACCCCGATCGCAATTTCCGACCCCACCCCGGCATAATCAGCGGTTATTTGCCTCCCGGTGGCCCTGGCGTGCGGATGGACTCTCACGTTTACACCGATTACGAAATACCCGCTTACTACGATTCTTTAATCGGTAAAGTAATTGTATGGGGGCGCGATCGACCGACCGCCATCCGCAGGATGAAACGGGCATTGCGGGAATGCGCCATCACTGGCGTTCCTACCACCCTGGGCTTTCACCAAAAAATCCTCGATTCCCCCGAGTTTCTCAGCGGCGAAGTTTACACGAATTTCGTCGAACAGTTCTTGAACCAAAACAGTCATTAGTCAGTTGGCAGTTGGCAGTTGTCAGTTGGCAGTTGTCAGTTGTCAGTTGTCAGTTGGCAGTTGGCAGTTGGCAGTTGGCAACTAACCCATGCCCCATGCCCCATGCCCCATGCCCCATGCCCGCTGACTCTTACATCATCATCGTCAGCAGCCCTTGCTGGCCGAGAATCATTTCTCGCAGCAAGCTACAGATACCCACCCAAATAATCGGCGTAATGTCCACCCCGCCGATCGGCGGTACAATCTTTCTAGTTACGGCTAAAAAAGGTTCCGTCGGCCAAGCAATCAGACTCAACGGCAACTTGCTCAGGTTCACCTCGGGATACCAAGTCAGGACGATCCGAAAAATAAACAGCAAGGTCATCACGACTAGGACAGAGCCCAGAATCCAACTTGCAACGGTAATACCAGTCATGGGTCTTATCTCGAAATTTTAAGTTTTGTTAAGTCTGCTATTCATAATTTTAACCGTTTCACAGGTGCGATCGAAAGTATAAAATTAATAAAAATCAAATTGTTGTAACAAAGGCTTTGAATCTATGACTCCTTCTCTCGCGAACTTTTTGTACAGCCTGCTGGTGGGCGTGGTGGTAGTAGTGATTCCAGCAACCATCGCCCTGATCTTCATCAGCCAAAAAGACAAAATCAAGCGCACCTAAAAAGTCAGCGGGTTTCTAAGTCCGGCGCTGCAAGTCAATTGTGGGCTACAAGTCGGGCATTTCCCCGATCCGAGAAACCTCGGCTGCCAGCAACTGTCAAGGCAAAACCTTCAGTTGACTGCCAAGCTGAGGTTTTTTCCCGTTAAACTCATTATTATACTACTCACTTCCCAAGCTGAAACCCTGACCGGACGCTGCCCCAGAAAGCACAGTCGGGCTGACAGACTTAATGATAGATGTAAAATCTAACTCGCTAACATAGGAAAGACATAGGAGATAGGCTAATGGTCAATTTAGGATTGAACTGGAGCAGCCTGTTAGGGATTATCCTAGCAGTAGCAGGGGCAGGACTGTATTTTCTGCGATCGTGGCGTCCCAAACTAGCCCGAGACCACGATATTTTTTTTGCAGCAGTCGGCTTGCTGTGCGGCGGTATTCTGTTATTTCAAGGGTGGCGGCTTGACCCAATTCTGGCATTCGGTCAATTTCTGCTCAGCGGTACCGCCATATTTTTTGCAACAGAAAGCATTAAGCTGCGAGGAGCGACCACAGCCCAAGCCAAAAGTCGCGCCCAATACGTAGATGAAGAGCGACCGGTCAGCAACGCCTATGGTTACGACGGCTATGATTCCGAAATGGAACAGCTAGAACCAGAGGAAGACTATCCGCCGCGTCCCCGCATCAGAGGCAGCCAAGACTACCGTTCCTCTCGGGAAGCCTACGACGACGAACCCCGCCGCCGCCCCTCGAATCGCAACGGCAGCGTTAACACCGGACGGCCCGACTCGCCCGATCGATCCTCGCGCAAACGTCCCTCTCGCCCAGAAGCCCCGCCCGCCCAAGAGTCTGACAACTGGGACGTTTCAGACAACCCCGAAGAAAGACCGACCCGCAGCCGCAGCAGTCGCCCCCCTGCTTCGGAAAACCGCAGTTCCGATACGCCGCCGAGAACCAAAAAACCCCGTCCTACGGAATCATCGAGGTCTCGCCCCAGCAACCGCGACGTGGAAGCACCGCCGTCAGATTACGTGGAATATCGACCTGTAGAATACCCGGAAGACCAACCGGATAATTCCCCCAGTTTCGACAAATAGGCAAACACTAAGTAGATGGGTGAAACTAAACATTTATCCCGTAGCTCTGGCTTGGGAAACCGCAGAAATCTAAGTTGCGTTTATTGATACCCATCTACTTATTATCCGATATTAAACAACTTATTAAAAAGACTCTAAATTGCGAGTTTAAAACCGCAGAAAAACGCAGATATACACAGATATAAGCTAATTTTTGTATAAAGAAACAATATTAACATACCGAATATGTGGAACTAATCGACAGCATAATAATCTAAATATAAAATCCCAATTATTAAATCAGCAAGATGCCATTACTCGAAATAGGAGATCCGGCTCCCTGGTTTTCCATTCCTTCTACAAATAACCCCTTATTTCATTTCCAGACTGTTGGCGGCCGGCGCGTCGTGCTGTTTTTCTTTGCCAGCGCAGCTTTTGAACAAATCCAAGTTATCCTCAAAAGCTTTCAAGAGCTTTCAGAAGAATTCCAAAGCTTGCAAGTACCGCAGTTTGGAGTGAGCGTTGACCCAGCAGACAAAGAACAAAACAGACCAACAACAATTGCTCCGTCATTCATCTTTTTCTGGGACTTGGATAAAACAGTCAGCCAGCAGTACGGTGTTTTCCGAGATGTCGAAGAAAATGGAGTTGCCGGAGTTCACTATGCACCACAAACTTTTGTTCTCAACGAAAACCTTCAGGTAATTAATATTTTGCCGATGGGCGAACCGCACCAACACGCCCAACAAGTATTAGATTTTCTCAAAACTTTACCCCCAATTGAGGAAGCCCGATCGGCCACTCGCCACGCCCCGGTGTTGGTAATTCCTAACGTTTTGGACAAAGCATCTTGCCGCAGTTTAATCGATATGTACAAAAATCACGGTGGCAGTCCTTCCGGCTTTATGAGGCAAATAGGCGGGAAAACAGTTGGCCTGCACGACGACACTTTCAAGAAGCGCCGCGATTTCTTTATTGAAGACCCGAAGTTACAGCAGCGATTGAGTGCGATTATTTGGCGCCGGGTGCGGCCGGAAGTAGAAAAAGCTTTTCAGTTTACAATTACCAGGTTTGAGCGGTATTTGATAGGTTGTTACGATGCTGACAGCGGCGGTTATTTTCTGCCGCACCGCGACAACACTAGCAAAGCTACGGTGCACCGTAGGTTTGCGATGACGCTAAACTTGAATGTGGGAGAGTACACGGGGGGATTTTTACGGTTTCCCGAGTACGCGCCGCACGGTTATAAAGGCGATTCTGGCACGGCGATTATTTTTTCGTGTTCTTTGCTGCATGAAGCGACGCCGGTGATTAGCGGCCAGCGTTTTGCTTTGCTGTCTTTTTTCTACGGCAATGAGGATGCTGCGCTACGACAAGCTAATTTTAAGTATTTAGCTGCTGATTCAGATTCCCGAATTGGAGAACCGGCGTGAGGAATGTCACTACCGTGGTGCAAGTCTTAAAATAATTACAGAAGGTAGTTAGCGGTTAAGCACAAAACCTAATTCCTAGCTACCCATCGCTAAATACTAAATCGATCGCCATGAATTTAAAACTTCTAACTTTAGCAGTATCGGGAATTTTAACGGTTGGGGTAACAGCCAGCGCCAGTGCGGTTGTTACGACATCCCCTGGGCGGCAATCAACAGATTTAACAGAATTTAACTCGGTGCATTCCCAGGGTGCGATCGCCCAAAATGTCGCAGAACAAACCAATATTCGGGTCTACGAAAAGGCCAGTCCGGCGGTTGTTACCGTCGATACCGGTAAATCTAAGGGCAGCGGCACAATTATCAGCCCTGACGGCATGGTGTTAACGACCGCCCACGTCGTTTCGGCCGGCGGTACCGTGAATATAATTCTGGCAGACGGCAGAAAACTTGTCGGCGATGTTGTCGGATTCGGCGAAGAAGGTCTAGACTTAGCCGTGGTTAAGATTCGCGGTCAAAACAATTTGCCGACCATTCCTTTAGCCCGTCCCGGTTCGGTGAAAGTCGGGCAACAAGCATTTGCGATCGGCAATCCCTTCGGTCAACTTCAAGGTACTTTTACAGTCGGAATCGTCAGCCGCATCGACCTTTCTCGGGGCTTAATTCAAACCGACGCCGCCATCAATCCCGGCAATTCTGGAGGGCCGCTGCTCAACAGTTCTGGAGAATTAATCGGCGTCAATTCTTCTATTTTGACTCGCGATCGGGGTGGAGGTAATATCGGTATCGGTTTTGCAATTTCAGCAGACAAAGTACCCGCTTTCCTGACAGCGGTACGAGAAGGGCGAGCTCCCCGCGTGGCTCAAGCCCGATCGCCCTTTGGTGGCAACAAATCACCTGAAAAACTCGCGCTCAACGGGCCCGCCATCAGCGGTAAACTCACCGACAATTCTAGCGTTCTGGCCGAAGACAACAGCTTTTTTGACCTCTACTCCTTTGAGGGAAAAGCGGGCCAGCAAATCACAATAGAAATGAAAAGTCAAGAAATTGACCCTTATTTAATATTGCTCGGGCCCAACCAGCGCCGAATCGCGCAAGACCATGACGGAGCCGGCAGTAAAAACGCCAGAATTACAGTCAGGCTGCCAGCAGACGGCACTTACACGTTAGTGGCAAATTCCTACGAAGCTAGGCAGTCGGGGGCTTATACGTTAGAACTGAAAGCGAGTGCTACCGCGCCTTCTCGGGCGATTTTGCAAGAAGAAGGCGCTTTAGTCGCAGGCGGCCCAGTATTGCCGTCTGACAACAGTCTGTATCGAGAGTATACTTTTGAAGGTCGAGCTGGTCAGTCTGTAGCCATTTCCCTCGAAAGTACAGATTTCGAGCCGTATGTGGCTATCATTGGCCCTAACGACCGATTACTGGCACAAAATGACGAAGGGAGCGATTCGACTAAAAATGCGTTTCTAAGCGTTACTTTGCCCGCTACGGGTCGCTATCGCGTATTTGTCAATGCTTACGATGCTTCGGGCCGGGGTCGTTACACTCTAACTGTCCGGTGAAAATTGGGCATGGGGCATGGGGCATGGGGCATGGGGCATGGGGCATTGGTAGCACCTAACAAATAATCCATGACTACTGACTACTGACTACTGACTTCTTCCTTCCTTCTTCGTTGCAAATCGAGGTAATTCATGCGTCAAGTTAGATTTTGGGCGATCGCGCCAATTGCTCTGGTAGCTACTTTTTCTGGCAAGCCGACTGTCTCCCTGCCAGTTTCCAATTTAGGTGGAGTTGCTAACAGTAGTTCCACCCTCATTTCAGCAGAATTTCCTCAAAATTTAACTGATGCGAAGCCTGCTGGCAAGGCGGTTTTAGCTCAAGCAAGCCCCAACCCGTCGCCATCACCACAAAGTTCGCCAACTCAGAGCCCAAGTGTAGAACCTCGATCGAGTCCTGATGCGGGTTCATCTAAGGTAATTTTAGAGCAAAACGGAGAACTCAGCCCTGCTAAGTCTTCTGTACTGCCCTCGGACAGCAGTTTGTACGACGAGTATACCTTTGAAGGCACTCAGGGTCAAAAAGTGATTATTACCGTAGAAAGTACCGAGTTTGATACTTATCTCGCTATTTTCAACTCCCAGGGGGAGCTACTTGGAGAAAATGATGATGCGACGCAGCAAAATTCCAATTCAGAGCTTACTGTTACCTTGTCTGCGAACGGTCGCTATCGCGTCATTGTCAACGCTTACGATCCGCCTCCAAAAGGTAGAGGCAAGTACAGTTTGACCGTCCGTGAAACAACTGGAAATTAGTTTGATATCATGTCTGCTCGAACGATTAAAAGGGCGGGTTTTTGAGATTGTCAATTATTGGCAGATATTTTTCGTGAACCCGCCCCTACCGTATTAGGGGCCATCGACCGAACAGAATATGAACGAAACTTCGGATTCAGGGCACGGCAATGCCGTGTCCCTATAATTCAAGGACGATCGCGCTACAAGTAACTACTATTAACTTTTGTAAATTTATATGTTGGCGTGCAACTATAAAACTCATAATCTTGTACATCTAATTTTTACACCAGTAAAGTTAAAAATTTGGCATTTAACTTACGGGTTCCCAGCGACAGATAGACTCTGGTTTGAGCGGGCAAATTTTGGAAACGATCGGGTTGAGACCGAGGGAGAGAAAAGTTAGTTTAGTCAAAGATGCTAGCGGTTTGATGTCACCGATCTGATTGCTTTCGAGTGTGAGTCCCGTCAGATTAGTCAAAGATTGTAAGGGTTTGATGTCGGTGATTTTATTGTTGATCAGACCGAGTTCAGTCAGCCTAGTCAAGGATTCTAGCGGTTTAAGGTCGCTGATTTGATTGGCACCGAGGTGGAGTTCAGTCAGCTTAGTCAAGGATTCTAGCGGTTTGAGGTCGCTGATTTGATTGGCGCCGAGGTCGAGTTCTGTGAGTCGGAAAAGTTCTCGATCGGCCTCATCGCACTCAGTAGTCCTTGCTTTCTGCAACAGCACCTCAACAGTATGTTTAGCTTCAAGACTCAAATCAGCCTTTTTGCGACACCAATCCGCAAATGTTTGTCCACTCTTTCCGGGTTGCCTCTTTGCGACTAACGGGGAAGGTTTATTGAATTCGATGATTTCATTGCCACTGAGGACGAGGTGTGTCAGTTTAGTCAAAGATTTTAAGGGTTTGATGTCGCTGATTTTATTGTCACCCAGATCGAGATCGATTAGTTTAGTCAAAGATGCTAGCGGTTTGATGTCGCTGATTTGGGTAAAGCTGAGGTCGAGTTCAGTCAGCTTAGTCAAAGATTGTAAGGGTTTGAGGTCGCTGATTTTATTGCCTCTGAGGTTGAGTACAGTCACATTAGTCAAGGATTCTAGCGGTTTGATATCGCTGATTTTATTGCCTCTGAGGTTGAGCACAGTCAGGTTAGTCAAGGATTCTAGCGGTTTAATATCGCTGATTTCATGGCTGCGGAGGCTGAGTTCCGTGAGCAGAGAAAGTTTCTGATTAGCCTCATCGCATTCAGTAGTCCCTGCTTTCTGCAACAGCACATCAACAGTACGTTTAGCTTCAGGAATCAAAGAAGCCCGCTGGCGACACCAATCAGCAAATGTTCGTCCACTGTTTCCCGGTTTCGGTTCGGAGATTAAGGTGGAAGATCCATTTCCGCATGATGCTAGGACGATCGCGCTACAAGTAACTACTATCCACTTGGGTAAATTCATATGTTTGTATGCCACTATAAATGTTATAATTTGGTACCTCTAATTTGATAAAGTGTATTTCCAATAACTCTTAAAAATCAAAAGAAAGCTGAAATATAGATAATTTTTCAGCTTCCTTTTTTAATTGATTTTGATTAATTTAACGCAGGCCCAGCCAGGTAAAAAAATCCTGACGGGTGAAGAATTCTAGCAGCAAAAGTCCCACGAATCCCACCATCGCAAATCGTCCGTTGATTTGTTCGGCGTAGGCATTCCACCCAAAGGCTGGTTCTGGTTTTGGGGTATTTGGGGTTGTCGGTTTTGAGGATGGAGGAGTTTGAGCAGTCATTGAAAAGTTTTAAGTTTCGTGTTTTGAGTGATGAATTGTGGGAAGCTTTACGATCGCACAACTTGTAATTTACCAGGAAAATGCCCGCCGATCGCTAATCTGCTGACTTTTCTAAACTTTGAACCGATTCGATCAGATTTCGCACGGTTTCGGTACCTTCTGAAGGCTCAAAAAACAGCGGGAACTTGCCGCGAGCGATCATTCTCAAACCCAACGGGCCCAGACTCAGCAAACCTTTAACGTCGCGGAAGTAGTTTCCTACTACTTCGATGCCAAATTTGCGCTCATCTATCCAGCCACCTTCTTTGACGAGATCGATTAAAACTTTGCGATGGCGGATCGATCGACTGGCTTGGTCATCTTTGCGATCGAGAATCTCCTGTTTAATCTTACCAATTTGATCCATCGGCGCAACTTCCATCGGACAAACCGAGTTGCAGTAGTAACAGCGCGTGCATCCCCAGACGCCTGCGGTGCCTTCGTTGTATTTTTCGAGCCGATTTTCGGTTTCGCTGTCGCGGGAGTCGGCGATCGTGCGGTAAGCTTTGGCGAGGGCGTGGGGGCCGACAAATTCCGGGTTGACTTCGCGGGCGTTGCACTCAGAATAGCACGCGCCGCAGAGGATGCAGTTGCCGGTTTGGTCGAGTTTCGATCGCTCTTCTGGAGTTTGCAGAAATTCGCGTTCTGGAATTGCTCGCGAGGCTGTGCTGACATAGGGTTCCACTGCTTCCAGGTTGTCCCAAAAACTGGTCATGTCAACAACCAAATCTTTAATTACTGGCATATTTCCCATTGGGGCTACCGTGATTTCTGGAATGAAATCGGCCGGCCTTTCTGCTGAGCTGGAATCAGCTATTTTTTGCAATCTTGCGAGTTCGCTGGCTACATTTTCTTTGCAAGCTAATGCCGATCGACCGTTAATTCGCATAGAACAACTGCCGCAAATTGTATTGCGGCAATTTTTGCGAAAAGCTAAAGTGCCGTCGTGTTCCCACTTAATACTGTTGAGGCAGTCTAGGATGGTATTGCTCTCTTCCACATCTAGGGTGTAAGTGTGAACCCGGGGAGCCTCGTTTTGATTTTGGCGGACTACGTTAAAGCGGACTTTCATATTTTGAGTAAGGAATTTAGTTTCTATTTTAAGCTAAATTTTTGGTCTCTCTAGAAACCTATTATTTTTTTAACAACTACCGAAAGTAAGAGATTTTAAAAGTTTTATTATTGTTTGATAAACATCAATAATTCTAAAGTTATAAATCATAAATTGCAACTTTTTTAAGCGGATTTGTGAGCTATTAATTGGAGATAAAAGTAATTAATCGCTGCAATTCGCTAGTCGGAGGTGCGTGATGTCCAGCTTGTTTGTATTAACTTTCATGTTTTCCACACCGGCTTTTTGTCTGGGTCTGCTAAATCCTCAATGGGTGGGACTGGGAACTCGCCAGCGATCGGCTGCCTTGTACGGCGGCTTGATGGCAGTTTCGTTCGTTTTGCTTGGGGTTACAGCACCTAAGCCGCCGCAAGCAGTTTCATCGGGGCTGCTGGCCTCAAGTGAATGGCCAGAATTGAGGGTCAGCGCACCTTTGCGCTGAAAGTAGCTGGGGGTATGCTTCTCACTTTTTTGGCAGCATTACAAGAAATTTTACCAGGAGTTACGCCCGGTTGGGGCGAGAAACTTAGTTTTTTAAGAAAAATACTTGGTTCTACTAATTTACTGCAATTAAAAACCCAGGTTTCTAGGCGTCGGAGTGCGCTCGCGAACTGTAGGAAAAAATCGTGGTCTTAGCAAGGAGAAATACGATCAGAAACCCGGTTGCACCAGGGTCGGGTGTCCAACGTCCTAGTTTACTTCGTAAATCATAGGGATTTGTGAGTTTGCCTGCGGATAAATAAGGAAGTTAACTTCTCAGGACTTACGCACAGAAATTAAAGAAATCGGGTTTTTAAACAAATATCCTTCGTGCTTTACCTCGGATTTTGCTAAAAGAAACCCGGTTTGTGCGTCCTGGATTACTTCTCTCTTCTACTGGTAAAAATCGCTATGTTTAATTTTTTCATCTTAAGCTTTCTATTGTCGATACCTGCCTTTTTTCTGGGTATTGTTAATCCGAAATGGGTGGGTTCACCAACCCGCAAGCGATCGGCCGCGATGTACGGCGGGTTGATGGCGGCTTCGTTTGTACTTGTGGGCGTCACCGCACCCCCTCCGTCTCAGGAAGTTTCGGTGGCGCTTCCGGCCCCAACCGATCGGCTAGAATCCTCTCAAACCGCTAAGCCATCACCGCTTTCGGCAGTGCCGACACCCAAGTCTCAGACTGTGAAAACGCCGACACCAACACCGAAACCTGCCATTTCTACTCCCGCACCTGCACTTGCCAAACCAGAGCCCGATCGCAAATTGCCATCTTCAGTCAAATCTGTTGAACGAACCGCAGAGATTGCTCTTGATGCACAGCAGCCAAAAAAAGATACCAAGAAAGTTATTGACCGAGAAAATGGGATGCAAGCCCCGTCCTTTTAGGACGGCTTTATGCTATAGTTTAATTGGTTGAAATCCCCACCTAAGATTGCAGCGATATATACTCATCTTGAGTTGAAACCGGGACTGATCCAGTAATAGGGAAAGACCCAAGGGCAATGGTTAAAATCCAACCTGGAAGCAAAACAAAGTATTGTTAATGTTTTTCAAACAAAACGATACATATAGTCGGGATAGGGCATTGCCACGACTTAAAATGAACATGGAGGCGCTCGTAAGACTACTTCGGTAGCATTGGTCGATGAAGTGTTAAGAATCCTCTCGCCTTTAGGCAGGGGAGTATGTCAAGAGTCTTCTAAACCAAAGGTTAAAAGTGCCGATTTTCCGAGTTGCGTTAACTCGGATTGCAACTGTTCGGACTTTGCGACTCAAGCTGAAGCACAGCGAGTTTTAGAGGCATATCCGGGCGATCCTTTTAAGCTCGATCGAGATCAAGACTCGATCGCTTGCGAAACGCTGGGTTAGATTTAATCTGCCAAAATCCTCGGTTAATGATGAAGGCTTTTTTCGGTGATTGTACGAATTGAAGAAGGCAAATCGATCGGCTAAAATTGTCTAATTGTTGAGCTTGCGGTGCGGGTGCAGCTATGACTTACAGCTTGAGAATTGTCGATTTGCCAACGAGTGAACGGCCACGGGAACGGTTGATGGCGGGTGGCCCGAAAAGTTTGGCGACTGCAGAATTGATTGCGATTCTCCTGGGTACTGGTCAGGGCCCCGGCAAACTTTCGGCCGTCGGGCTCGGACAGTATATTTTAAATCAGTTGAGTTTGCACCACCGCGATCCTCTGGCTGTGCTACGCACTATTAGCGTTCAGGAGTTGACGCAGATTCACGGGATTGGCCCTGCTAAGGCGACTTCGATTTTGGCTGCGGTGGAGTTGGGGAAGCGGGTGTTTCAGTCGCGGCCGCCGGAAATGGCTGTGGTTGACTCTCCCCAAGCGGCGGCGGATGCCCTGAGTCAGGATTTGATGTGGCAGTCTCAGGAACGTTTTGCTGTGGTGTTGCTGGATGTGAAAAATCGGCTGCTGGGTACTCAGGTAATTACGATCGGCACAGCAACGGAAACTTTGGCTCACCCACGGGATATTTTTCGCGAGGTGATCCGCCAGGGGGCGACGCGGGCGATTATCTCGCACAATCACCCATCGGGGATTGTGGAACCAAGCCCAGAGGATATTGCTTTGACGCGACAGTTGCTGGCGGGAGCGCAGTTTTTGTCGATTCCGCTACTGGATCACTTGATTTTGGGGAATGGCGATTTTCTGAGCTTGCGGCAGACGACGACGCTTTGGGAGGAGTATCCCCAGGGTGATTGAACTCTTCTACTTAACTAATTTCATTACTATCATTAGTTATTTGTATCTTTGGGCTCTGCGACGGCTGAATCAGCCCTGACAGCAGGCAAATTTTCCGGCTGGAGTTCCCCGCTAGAGCCTGTTTTGGCTGAATGTCGCTGCTGATACTGCGTTTCGAGCACAACTGGGTTAATGTAGTATAGGTAGGCTGAAGAGGTCGCTAATCCGATTTTTTTTGAGCATACTAAACGTATACTGAACCAGCACCTAAATACCCACTTATTAAGAAATTATTAAATGGGATGTAAAATACACGGTGTGGTGATAGGAGGAGAACTGTGTTTCTGAGACTTGCAGAACAACACCGTAAATTCGTTCAAGATTTGGTAATGAACCTCCAAGCTTTAGCGATCGTGCTAGAGCATCGGGGTTATCTGGCATCCTGCTACACTTGCGGGGGTCAGATGAACAGTGCCTCATTTATGGTCAGTTTGACGGACAACCATCTGATTCGATTTTTAGTGTCAGATTACGGTATCACTTGGACTGAGATGCGGGACGACCGCGAACTGATGAAACTAGAAGGTGCAGAAGCGATTAATCAGTTACAAGAACTGGCAAATCTCGTAAAGTATCAAATCCAACCTTCGGAAGCTACTTTAGCGACGGCGCAGTGAGTGTAGCGATTGCACGGTTCCGAGGAAGGCGACGCAAGAAAGTCACTGCTTGTCTGCTAAAACCGAATCCCCAGCTAGTTAGTTGAGAGGGTTCATTTAGGTGCACAGCGATGGCTGCTCAACAGCCAAGGGTGCTATCAGGGTGCCTTGAGACAGTTTAGCGATCAGTCGATCGAAGTGAGCCTGGGCAGACGGCATACTTTATGCCAGAAGTCTCAAACTTGGAACCTCTAGTTTTTTTCAGCAGTTGATTCTCCCTTGAGAACGATTAGCAAAATGTAGAAGTGTGACGGTTCGTCGGCTGCGATGTTAATTTCTCACTTGGCCATTCAAAAGTCAAGGAATTGAAATTAACTTTGAGCAGGCAGGTAAAATTTAACATCCAGAGTGAGGATGAGGCTGTGAAGATTGGGCAAAAGGCAGCCCACGGGGTGTGATGTGCGGGCGAATGGCGTTTATTTTTGCTCTTAGATTTAGCCTATCAGGCTAAGAATTAACTTGAAGCAGCATCACTGCTGTAAAACATCTCACAGCCGGCCCAAGCCGGCTAAGTTTTGCCTATATCCAGGCTTCGGCGCAATGTTTGACCATCATGTTAGATAGATTCTGGTTGCACTCCTCCGGAATTGTTGACTGTTGACTGTTGACTGTTGACTGTGAACCCAAAAACTGAAAATTGTGCTTCTATTTGGTTGCAGATTGAAGGAGACTTTACGCTCGACGATGAAGCAAGGATTTGATATTAAACAGCTCTTAGAAATCGCGATCGCACTTGCTACACTAATATTTTATAATATTTTAATGATTAGTCCGAAAATATTTATCGCCAAGTTTGGAGTCAGTATCAAATGGTAAATTTAAGCGAACTACTAGAACCCATCGCCAGTCAATTTCGCAGTCTAGGAATTCCCGAACCAATTACCCATTGGGGACACCCTGTAATGATGGGGATCGTGGTAGTGGCGATGGGCAGTTTTGTCGGGTATACGGGATGGCAGGGACGTTTGGCCACAGATAAAGATGTCGCACTCACAAGTCGCTCGGATCACCGCAAGCTTGCACCGTGGATGTTTCTGTTTCTAGCTTTGGGCTATACAGGCGGCTTGCTGTCGCTGGTGATGCAGCACCAGCCAGTCATGGAAAGCCCGCATTTTTGGACGGGTTCGGCAGTGCTGGTTTTGCTGGCTATTGGCAGCTTGATTTCGCTAACGGGTTTTGGGGGCAATAAGCTAGCACTGCGCGCGGTTCACGCTTATTTAGGCACGACGGCCCTTGCACTTATGGTGCTGCACGCGGCTTTCGGTTTAAAATTGGGGCTGTCTATTTAGAAGAAGACTTATTAGGCAGTGGTAGTATTGTAAAACTTCATTGAGTTTATAAGCAATTATAAACAATAATGGTATTCTATTGTTGTGAGTGTTGAACAAGGAATACGCATAGCCCAAAAAACGCAAGTCTCAAATGCAACTAACACAGAGGCACATCATTAAATCGACGGAACACCGTTTCGCCCAAATAGACGAACTAGCTTTCAAGTCCAAAAACCTCTACAATGCCGCCAATTACGTCATTCGTCAGAGCTTTATTTATGGATGGGGTTATGTCAGTTATAACGAAATGAACCGATTGATGAAGTCTCACGAAGCATATAAGGCTTTGCCTGCTAAAGTAAGTCAGCAAATCTTGATGGTGCTAGACAAGAATTGGAAATCGTTTTTTGAAGCCGTTAAAGCTTACAAAGCTGACTCTTCAAGATTCACGGGTAGCCCAAAATTGCCAAAGTACAAAGATAAGACTAAAGGGCGAAACCTTCTCGTCTACACGATTCAAGCAATTAGCAGCAAACAGTTGAAGAAAGGAATCATTAAACTTTCCGGCACTGAACTTTCAATTAAAACCAAACTCAATCCCAACCTGATTTGTCAAGTTAGACTGGTTCCGAAATGTGATGCCTATGTAATTGAGGTGATTTATGATGAAACGGAGTCCACCCTTGGCAATGCCAACTCTGTAGCTAGTATTGATTTGGGACTGGATAATTTAGTGGCGTTAACTTCAAATCAACCGGGATTTATCCCTTTGTTGATTAACGGGCGACCATTGAAATCGATCAACCAGTTCTACAACAAGCGGAAAGCACGATTGCAATCCCACTTAAAAGGGAACCGCAAAACGTCACCCCGGATTCAGCGCTTAACTCGTTGTCGCCATCAAAAAGTTGATAATTACTTGCATCATGCTAGTCGCGTGATTGTTGACCATTTGGTAGTGAACCAAATTGGAACGCTGGTCATCGGCAAAAATGCACAGTGGAAAACCGAAATTAACTTAGGTAAGCAAACCAACCAAAACTTTGTCAACATTCCTCACTCTCGATTAATTGAGATGTTGGAATACAAAGCTCGGCTGGCGGGAATCAAGGTAATTGTGCAGGAAGAATCCTATAGTTCACGGGCCAACTTTCTGGGTCTAGACCCAATTCCTGTTTACGGAACAACTGATAAAGAGCCTGTGTTTACTGGTAAGCGTATCAAGCGAGGTTTGTACAAAACATCGGTTGGTCGGTTAATTAATTCCGATGTGAATGCAGCGTACAATATCCTCAGAAAAGCAATCCCAAATGCCTTCAGCGATGGGATAGGGAGCTGCGTAGTTCAGCCGAGGCGGGTTAATCCGCTCAAAGTAAAAGTGAAGGGGGAGGGACTTGAAGCCTCCCATGCCTATAAATGACTATACTTTTACCAGCTATATGTAGGGTCGCAATGTGTACCCTACATACAGAGGTTATATGAAATCCTCTCTTCATCGGCATTATTCGTCTCTCTCTCTTCTCTTCCTCTGCGTTCTCTGCGTTCTCTGTGGTTAAATCATTCCGATATAACCGGAATTGATATTATGTGTTCTGGACTGAAACCAACTCTACTTTTGACAGTAAAAATTGCTAATTACTTGCTAATTAATGAATCAAGCAACGGGTGTCATCTTCTGTCTTGCCTACATTTTGGGATTGATTTCTACAGCGGTTTCTTGGGGTAGATACGCGATACTTGCTTTGGGAATAGCGGTAGCGATCGCCCTGCCGAAATTGTTGCGAAAATATACTAAAAATTCTGTCCAAGTTACTAAGAAAAGACGCAGCAGACAAAAAGAAAATGCTCTTGAAGCACCCTTAGATGCGAGGGAAGAGTTGAGTTTGTTGGAGATGCTGCCGCGAGGGAAATGGGTGTGGGCAGTTGCGGGTTTGGTGGCATTTCTAGCTAGCGTTTATTTTGCAGTTCGATCGCCCCAACCAGCAATAGATGACATCAGCAAACTGATTCCGGCGGTTGGAAACACTCAAGAAGTGGCGGTGACAGTTCGCGGTAGAGTTGCCAGTACGCCTCGATTGACTCGATCGGGTCGATCGCAATTTTGGCTAGAAACAGATTTAGTTAGCGAAATCAACGGCGGCGAGGGAGGAGTAGTTGTCAACCGCCCAGTATCCGGCAAACTCTACGTTACAGTGCCCCTGCTGCAAGCAACTGGCTTGTACGCCGACAATACGATCGCAGTTGTGGGTTCCTTGTACAAACCGCAGCCGCCGTCGAATCCGGGGGCTTTTGATTTTCAAAAATATTTAGCCAGAGAAGGGGCTTTTGTCGGACTCAAAGGCCGTCAAATTGACTGGAGGAGAGAAAATGCGATCGCGGATGTAAATCGAGTTAACAGCCAAGCGGCTGCTTTCTGGGAGTCAAGCGGGATGCAGCCATCGAAAATTCAAGCGATGCGGCAGCGGATCGTGCGATCGCAACTATCGCAGTTAAATGTTCCAGAAGGGCCCTTGATCAGTGCGATCGCCCTCGGCAAACAAGCAGTAGATTTACCTTACAACATCCGCGACTCTTTTGTGCAGGCTGGAGTGGCCCACGCGATCGCAGCTTCCGGCACTCAAGTTTCGATGGTTTTGGCTTTAGTTCTAGCTTTAACCAGGCGTTTTTCCAAACAATTACAATTTAGCTTTGGCGTCGGTGCTTTATTTTTCCTCGTGGGATTAACCGGCTTTGAAGCTTCAGTATGCCGCGCCGCTTTAATGGGATTGGGAACACTATTTGCTTTGGTGCTGAACCGCCAAGTTAAGCCGCTGGGATTGCTGTTAATTGCTGCTACTATTTTACTGCTGGTTAACCCTTTGTGGATTTGGGATTTAGGTTTCCAACTGAGTTTTTTGGCAACTTTGGGGTTAATCGTGACAACGCCGCCGCTGATGGCAAAGTTGGAATGGATGCCGCCCGCGATCGCTTCGATTGTTGTGGTTCCGATTGCAGCTTCAATTTGGGTCCTGCCGCTGCTACTTTACGTTTTTAGTGTGGTATCACCTTACAGCATTTTAGTCAATATTATTGCGGCTCCTTTGCTGTGGATTTTGAGTATTGGGGGGATGGTTAGCGCTTTAGCTGGATTGATTTTTCCGCCCGCTGGCAGTATTTTAGCGCAACTGCTGGACTATCCGGCAAAGGGGTTAATTGCGATCGCCCAATATTTCTCGCAATTACCCGGTAATTCGGTAGCTGTCGGTCAAGTATCGGTGTTTCAGCTAATCGCGCTTTACAGTTTAATTTGCTGGGTTTGGATCGGGGGAAGTTCGGCAACGGATTCTGTAACGGATGTAACGGATAGAAGGAGGAAGGAAGAAAAAAGACGGAAGCCGGAAGCAGTCAGAGGAAAAAACCAGGAAAAGGGGAAAGGGAAGAAGGCGAAAAGCAGAGTTATTGCACTGCCGATTTTTTCTGCGGCTTGGATTTTACCGCTGGCGCTGGTGGCGGGAATAAGTATCATAGTTTTGCCAGCTTGGCACGTTCAATCATCTTTATTTCAAGTTACTTTGCTGGCGACATCTGGTGAGCCTGTTTTAGTAATTCAAGATAGGGGAAAAGTGGCGCTAATTAATAGCGGTGATGAAAATACCGTAAGGTTTACAGTGTTGCCTTTTTTGCAGAAGCAAGGAGTTAATTCTGTGAATTTTGCGATCGCCACTCACGGTCATTTAGGTTTGAGCAGTGGTTGGGGAAAATTACTAGAACGCTTGCCAATTAAAACATTTTATGATAATAATGCTCCCAAACAAATTCACCGTGGCAACAATCAGGAATTTATAACGGCTGTGCAATCTCGCCAAGGCGTTTACATTCCTTTAGAAACTAGCAGTACAGTTGATCTGGGTTCGACGCGGTTGCAGTTCGTGAATGCGGAGATTCCGGTGGTAGAATTCCTGGTGGGAAATCGAACTTGGTTGCTCGTCGGTGAAATGACACCGGAAGCGCAAAAAAAATTGGCAGCAACGGGAACCTTGAAGCCGGCTCAAGTGCTGTGGTGGTCAGGAAAAGCCCTGACGGCCGAGTTATTGGGCGCGGTTGGGCCACAAGTGGCGATCGCCTCTGCTGACGAAATCGACCCAGAAACCGCAGCCCAACTGCGCCAAACCAAAACCCAGATATTCTGGACAGGGCGCGACGGAGCCCTCCAGTGGACTCCTGCAGGGGGATTTAAGACCACTTTGGAATCTGAAGAAAATCAAACTTCTTTTTTATAAAGATTTACAATCTGGCGCACTGTGCGGTAAAATACTTTTAGCTCACATCTCAAATCAATTGGAGAGGTGGCAGAGCGGTTGAATGCGGTAGACTCGAAATCTACTTTAGGGGTGACTCTAACGTGGGTTCAAATCCCACCCTCTCCGTACATCTCAGCGTCAAGCGTCAAGCGCGCACCTTATTAACCTAGGGTGCGCGCACCTTATCATATTATGAAATTCAACTCCCCAATCTCAGTAGCATGATAGCTGCTTTCATTTCGGTAAGGTAGAGGCTGAAAAACTCAAGGGAACTCTTAACTCAAAACCGGGCACAAAAAAAGCGAAGAGAGTTGGTAAAGCGGGCGGTTGCAAACCGCTGTCTCAATCACCAATAAGGTGCGGGCGGAGGATGGGGGAATTAGTCGAGATTCTTTGTTTCCCTAGTCCATAGTCGCTAGTTCCGAGCACGAAAACCCCTAGGCTGTTGCTCGTTCCCCGTGTCCCGTTTCCTGTTTCTGCTAATAACGGAACTGGTAATTGCGACGCGGCACTAATTGCGTTACAGCCCTATTACGAAATGCTCACGCCGGAATAGAAATCACAAACTCCGAACCCTGGCCCAAAGAAGAATTCACGAGTAACGTACCTCCATGTTTTTCCACAACAATTTGGTGGGCTATAGACAATCCTAATCCAGTTCCTTGACCCACCGACTTGGTAGTGAATAAGTGGTTAAAGATGTTTTCCTTGACTTCGCCTGACATCCCCACTCCATTATCCTTAATGCGAATCAAAACCTGATTTTGGTCTTCGCTCAGAGCAGTTTGAACCGTGATTTGATTAGGTAGGGCTTTAATTTCCTTAAAACTGCGCTCCTTATTTGACTCCTCCAGAGCGTCAATGGCATTAGCCAGTACGTTCATAAATACCTGGTTTAACTGGCCGGGAAAGCATTTCACTAGGGGCAAGTTACCATACTCTTTCACAACTTCAATGGCAGGGCGGAACTCGCTGGCTTTTAAACGGTGCTTGAGAATTAGCAGAGTGCTTTCGAGTCCATCGTGAATATTGAAAGAAACTGGTCGATCGCTATCAGCCCTCGAAAACGTTCTCAAACTTATACTGATATTGCGGATGCGATCGACTCCTTCCTTCATCGAGCCAATCAATTTAGGCAAATCTTCTCGCAAATACTCCAAGTCCATATCTTCAATTTCTGTTTCAATTTCCCCTCCCGGATTGGGAAATTTTTCTTGATACAAATCAATCAAATTGAATAAATCCCCCACGTATTCTTGAGCCGGTTGCAAGTTTCCCGCGATAAAGCCTACGGGATTGTTAATTTCGTGGGCTACACCGGCGACTAAATTTCCCAAAGCAGACATCTTCTCACCCTGCACCAATTGCAGTTGCATCTGTTTGAGATCGTGGATAGACTGCTCTAGTTTTTGGGCATATTCCTGGGATTGTTGATACAGTCGGGCGTTTTGTAAGGAAATTGCTGCTTGGGAGCACAGGATGTTGAGGATGGCGACGCGATCGCCCGTGAATACCCCTGTGGCTAAATTATTTTCCAAATACAAAATCCCCATCATTTTCCCTCGCTCGCTGATCGGAGTGCAAAGCACGCTCTGAGGTTGCTGTTGGACTATGTAGGGGTCAGATGCAAATCTTGGTTGATTGCTAGCATCATCAAAAATAAGGGTTTCTTTTGTACGTTTGACGTAGTTGATTAGGGTGAGAGGAATTACTTCGCTCTCCTCAACCGGAATAGATTGCAGAAGGCAGTCTTGACGGTTTGTGCAGTGGACGTTTATCCTCCAGTTTCCCTCTTCATTCAAAATTAATGCTCCGGTTTGCGCTCCGGCATTCTTCACCACCACTTGCATGAGCGTAGTGAGCAATTGATCGAGTTTAATTTCGCTAGATAGAGCTTGAGAAGCTTTGATAACGGTCGGCAAATCTACTAAGCCCCAACTGCTGGTGCTACCGATAATTGTTCTATTCGTGTTAGATAGGGATGATTCACTATGGGTCGATGTGTGAATTGTTTCGCTCGGATTCTGGCGAGTTCGCTCCTGTTGCAGGATCACAGCAAGCAATTGGGGGTAGCGCTGTTCTAGATGGTCAATCTTTGCTTTTGCTCCCCAACGAGCGTAAGCATAGTAAGCATCAATTAAATATGGTTTTGCCAGTTTTTCTTTGCCCCATTCTAAGTAGAATTTGGCAGCGAGTTCGTGAGCAAGTGCTTCCTCGTTGAGGTATTCGTTTTCTTGGGCGAGGGCAATAGCCTTGTCGTACATCTCGACCGCTTCTATTTTTTGGTTTAAAACGCGATGCCGTTCTGCCTCTACTAGATAGAATTTATGCAGATGATTCATGGGGGCATGATTCGCCCACTTTTGCATTTTTTCTTGGTTAGCTTGTACTCTGTCAAGAATGCCCTGTTGTTCAGACTGGGGAGTGTCAGAATACACTGCCAACCGCACCAAAGAATCGTAGAAATGGAAGATGGCAACAGTTATCAGCCCTGAAGCTGCGCTCAAATAACTTTCTATTTGAGCGCTACTTTTAAAAGCTTCCGGGTAATTTTCAAACAGATAACAAAGCACAAGTTGATGCAAGTATAAGTAATGAATCCCTAGGTAGTTATTGGTTCCCTGATACAGTTGCAACATTGTCTCTTCGTCGTAGGCTTCTCCCTTTAAATGGCATGGGTCTGGCGATCTTCCTATCAAGTTCAAAACGGCTTGCCAACAAATTTTCTGATAAGAAAGTGGGGCTTCTTGGTGAATTTTACTAACGGCATCTGCGTAGGTTGCTATTTCTGGTTCGAGTTGCGTTAGTTGCTTGCCAACAAAATACGAGTAATAACTGTAGTGAAAGATAGCATAACCAGCAAATTCTAACTCTCCGGTTTCCAGCCCACAAGTATAATCTGACAGCAAAGGTTTTAAACTATTTCTGAAGTGTTCTTTCCAAGGTTGAATACAAGAATGCACCATTGCGGATGTCTTGGCTTGGATTTCTTTGGCATTCAACTTTGACAATAGACGTAAAGCCAGTTGACCGAACTGATAGCCCCGCTCAATATCTCCCATGCCACAGAGAAGAAAACTATATATGACAAAAGCATAGGGAGACAAAGAAGCATTGCCATATTGGACAGATAAATTGACCTGTTTGCAAACTACCAAAGGCGCGAGTGGCGGCAGCGCTAGGTAGGCAGGAGTAAATAGGCTTGACAGAATCGTTATAGTTGCTATTTGTTGAGGATCTGTCATCAGAGGGAGATCAATTAAGTCCTCAGTTCCCTTTCCGCTCAAAATTGACGCGGTTTCTCCTAGTGCCTGTCCAATATCAGATAAATTTGGCTCGGAGGGAAACTCTACCCCCAACTGCTTTAAGACTGGCAACCCTGTATTCAGCGCTTCCTGTAGCTTATTTTGCGCCATATAAGCTTGAATTTGGACTTCATATAGCTTCACTTTGTCCCCTAGCGTTTTGGCGCCGTTTTCCACGACAGATGCTAATTTTTCCATCTGGTCAAAATCACCATTTAGATATGCCGCTGCTGCTGCTTCTGTATACAGCGCTAATGTTAGTTCGTATTGACTATGCCAACTATTTTCTGTCAGTAATTCCTGGCCAACCTTGAAATCTTCAACCGCAGCAGCATAAGCGGTAGCAGCTTTGGCTTTCTTTCCAGCAACCAGATTCAATCGTGCTAATTGTTCCCGTTCTGCCTCCTGGGTAATTAGCTCAACTCCCACATTTAAGTGATTGACAATATCAAAAATTCTTTCTTCTCGATCGGCTTCTGGCGTATTCTTTAATAAGAGTTGACCAATTTTTAAGTGAGTAGAACGCTTTTGGTCCTCAGGAATGAGGGAATAAGCTGCTTGTTGAACGCGATCGTGTAAAAAATTATATTTGGGTAATTGATCCTGGGTAATTAGTAATTGGTCAGATTTCTTGATATTACCGATTACCGATTCGCTATTTCCCTCTGGCTGATAAAACTTATAAACTTCGCTAATGGGTAAAATTAGCCCGTCTTGTAGTGCCTTCCATAAAGCCGATGCGGTTTCTGTTGGCGAATTTTCATCAACAATTGCTAACGTCGCCAAATCGAACTGATTGCCAATACAAGCAGCTAACTTTAAAATTTCCTGGGTCTGGGCTGGCAACTTTCGCAACTGAAGTGCCATAAATTCTACAACATCATCTGTTAGTGCCAAGGTTCGCACTCTAGCAATATCGCACTGCCAATACCGAGCGTCAAAATTAAATTCAATTAGCCCATCTTCATGCAAAGATTTGAGGAATTGGGTGCTGAAAAATGGATTGCCTTGGGTTTTCTGATAAACGAGTTCTGTCAAAGGCTGAGCCAACGCTGTAGAACAAGCTAGAGTATCGGCAACTAAACAATTTACGTCGGCTCGCTCAAGTGGTGCTAAGGTAATAGTATTCACCTTTGCTTCAGTTTTTTGAATTTCTGCTAACGTCAGCATCAATGGATGTGCGGGAAAAACTTCGTTATCCCGATAAGCTCCAATTAATAAGAGATAGCGGTTATCAACGTCGCTCATCAGCAGTTGAATTAATTTTAACGATGCTGAGTCTGCCCATTGCAAATCGTCCAAGAAAATCACTACAGGATGGTCTTTTGTTGTGAAGACTTGAATGAATTTTTCAAATAACAAATTGAAGCGATTTTGACCAGCACTTCCCGAAAGTTCGGGGACGGGCGCTTGCTGTCCGATAATACGTTCGAGTTCAGGAATGACTTCAACTATCACCTGAGCATTCTCGCCCAAAGCCGCCAAAATTTCCAACTTCCATTGTTCAAGTTTAGCATCGGTTTCCGATAGCAGTTGTCCCATTAAATCGCGAAAAGCTTGGACAAATACTGTAAAGGGAAGGGTGCGTTGAAATTGGTCGAATTTTCCTTTAATAAAGTAGCCTCGCTGTCTCACAATTGGTTTGTGAACTTCGTTAACGACAGCGGTTTTGCCAATGCCTGAGAAACCGGCAACGAGCATCATTTCGGTGCTTCCGGCACTGACGCGCTCGAAGGCCGATAGCAGGGAGAATACTTCGCTTTCTCTACCGTACAACTTTTCTGGGATGATGAAGCGATCGCACAAATCTCGCTGTCCTAATTTAAAGGATGCAATCTCTCCCTTTTCTCTCCACTGCTGCCAACAAGTTTCTAAGTCGTACTTGAGTCCTAGGGCGCTTTGATAGCGGTCTTCCGCATTCTTCGCCATCAGTTTACCAACTATCTCAGACAGTACCGGAGGAACTGCTGGGTGGAGTTCATGGACGGGAATAGGTTGCTTTGCCAGGTGGCAGTGTACCCAATCCATTGGATCGTCTGTTTGGAATGGTAACTTTCCTGTTAGTAATTCGTAGAATGTGACTCCCAGAGAGTAGAAATCTGTGCGGTAATCAATGCCTCGGTTCATTCGCCCAGTTTGTTCGGGAGATATGTAGGGTAAAGTGCCTTCTAGGACATTGGGATTTTGAATTTCTTGGGTTTCGCGCGGCAGCAGGGAAGCGATGCTCAAATCAATCAGCTTGACTTCTTTACTGGTGGGGTTAATGAGAATGTTGGCGGGCTTGAGGTCTTTATGGATGACGTGGTGGCGATGAAGTCCGTCAAGGGCGTTGGCAATTTGAATTGCCATAGGAAGAAACTCGTTAACTGGCAAGCCTTCTAGGGTTTCGTTGCTATCGGATGCTAGACTAGCAAGGTAGCTACATAAGGAAATTCCGCCAAAGTCTTCCATCACCAAAGCATAGCGGTTATGATAGCTCTCCAGGCTGTATGCCTTGACAGTGCCGGGGATATTTAAGTTTTTAGCAATGACGTATTGGTTGCGGAAGTGAACCAGTTCGTTGAAGCTGGGAAAGTCATTTCGCAGTAGTTTGATCGCGACGGGTTGCTGATCACAAGAGCGAATACCACGATAAACTAGAGTTCGATTGCCTGCGTATATTTCCTCGTTAATGTGATATCCTAGAAAAAAATTTGTGATGTTAGTCATATCTACGTATTCCTACTGCTTCTGTCAAGTCTGAAGCTTCTGAGAGTTACTATCTACTATTTTCGCTTGCTCTGCTTTAGTATTCAGTGAATTACATTTTTCTTAATATATTTGGGAGAGAGAGTTATGAAAGCAAGAGTTTAAAACAATACTTGAATTGTTTATGTAAGAGCTGTTGATACTGGAGTTAAGACTCAGTAGAAAATGAAGGAGGCTAATGCTCCTTGAACGACAGCAGTTGAAAGAAGAGGAATTTAAGAGGCTAATCAGGTACTTAAGAGTATTTTTAAAACCGATGCTTGTATGCGATCGCCTATTAAATCTAATGTCGAGTTTAGCTCAGAATTTAATCTCATCAGTACAATTCGGGCGACTCTGCATTTAAAGCAGGAAGCAGAGGAAATCTAGTTTGTGCGCTCGATGGCGGATCGGTAGGGAGTCATAGGCTCCAAGCCGAATTATTTGTCCTGATGCAACAACAAGCTGCCCCACTTTAATAAGTGAATCAGGCATTTAATGCCAAAATTCAGAAGCCAACTGTGGAATTAGCCCAAGTCAATTATATTTTGCCACTCACATACTTACCAATTACCAATTACCAATTACCCCTTTGATTGTTTCACTTCCAATACCTGCGCCAGTGAAACAAATTCTCCCATAAATTGCGCGAAAAAGTATTGCTACCCAAGCGCTGCGACTCCCAAAGAGCCGCAGTTTGACCGTTAATTGCCGAAAAACTCGACCAAATATAAGGAAGTTGGGCGATCGCCTCAACCTTCATCCCGTGACGCACAGCCAAAGCGATCGCGTGAATCAACTCAGCAGCTTGCGGCCCCACAATACTCGCTCCCAACATCTCACCATTGCGACGCCCGACAATCTTACAAAAACCAGTTGTATCCCCGGACATTTGAGCTCTTTCAACATTCTTGAAATATTCCCGACAAACAATGAGATCGTCTCCAAAACGGCGCCTTGCTTGCGCTTCAGTCAAGCCAACCCTCGCCAACTGCGGATCGGAAAAAATCGCCCAAGGAATCCCGCGATAATCTATTTGAAACAGCGGCAAAAACAAAGCATTTTTCACAGCAACCGCAGCTTCGTAATTAGCGATGTGAGGGAACGGATAACCCCCAGCAACATCGCCGATCGCATAAATGCGGCGATTAGTTGTTTGCAGCTTTTCATTTAAAATCACCCCGCGAGCGCTGTATTTAACCTTAGCCGCTTCGAGATTTAACGATGAAAAATTGTGCCCTCTACCGGCGGCTAGAAAAATCTCCTCAGCTTCGATCGCTCTTGGCCCAGCTTGAATCCACTTTTTACCCTCAATCACCCTAGCTTGAGTCACCTCAGTAGCAGTCAGAATCCGCACTCCTTCAGCTTCCATTCCAGCTTGCACCAAACCAGCAGCCTCCCGGTCTTCTTTAGCCAAAATGTGCGAACTTTTCACCACCAAAGTGACAGCAACCCCCAGGCGAGCAAAAGTCTGAGCCACTTCGACACCGCTGGGATCGGCACCGATTACAGCCAAACTTTTAGGCAACTGGGGAAGTTTTGCTAATTCCCCGACAGTTTCCGAAGTAAAAAATCCAGCAGACGAAAGTCCTTCAATATTGGGAATCGCCGGCAGAGTTGGACAAGCTAGCAAATAACAGAGCGATCGCAATTTCCGCCCACCTGCAACAAAAGCCAAATCCGGTTTCGCAACAAACTCGCCGCTGCCAAAAATAACATCGACCCCGCGAGCAGCCAAAACGCCGAGATCATCAATTTCTGACAAATTAGAAACAACACCGTCGGCCCACTTCAGAACCCCCTCAAACCCCAATTTGATCGGAATGGAGGAATTAGCGACTTCCCAGCGAAGCCCCAATTGCTGACGGCTGATCTGCTGGGCAAAACGAGCAGCCTCCCTCAAAGTTTGGCTGTATCTCAAACCAAGGTCGATCGACTCTTTTTCCCCAGTCGGCAAATCTTGGGAATTACTTAGCGGTTCCACCAAAGCAACGCGGGCCGGGAAATTAGTTGCAGTCAAAGCAGCATAACGTCCGGCCGGAGTTCCACCAATAATCACTAAATCATAGTCAAGCATAAATAAAGAAGTCAATCGATTTTAGATTTTAGATTTTAGATTTTAGATTAAAGAATTGAAGCATTGACCACGGATAAATTCGGGGGGCAACTTTCATCGGATACAGGTTTTTTATTTCTGGACGGATGAATCCGGGGGCTTGTATCCTGGATGCTTTCGGTCAGTAGTCAGTAGTCATTAGTCATTAGTTAGTAGTTTAGGACGATCGGCGCGCGGGGTCATAAACCCGGTTTCTTCCTAGATACTTCGCTGTAAAACCCAAGATTTATCATAGAAACCGGGTTTCTTGGGGATGTCCGCTCAAACGACCAATAAAATCAGTTTGTCAACTTTTATTGGTTGTTAACAGTCAACCGTCAACTGTCAACTGTCAACTGACAACCGTCAACTGTCAACCGTCAACTGTCAACTGTCAACTGACAACCGTCAACTGTCAACTGTCAACTGACTAATGACTTCTTTAAGTCCAGCAATCAGCCGCAGATTGTCCGCCTTGGAGCGCACAGCCACCCGAAAAAACCGATCGCCCAACTCAGGAAAACTCAAACAATCCCGAATCAAAATCCGGTGTCGTTCCAACAGACTTTTTTGAATAGAAGAAACCGACATCGACGACTCAACCAACAAGAAATTAGCCGCCCCGGCAAAAGGCTGCAAACCCGGCAAATTAGCCAAACCCTCAAATAGTTCTCGGCGAGCAACAGGCAGCCAATCCCAAGTTTGCCGCTCAAAAACAGTATCTCGCACCACAGCAGCAGCAGCAGCAGCAGCCAAAGCATTCACAGGCCAAGGATCGCGCAGTAACTGCCAGCGGCGGAGAATATCGGGATGGGCGATCGCACAGCCCAACCGCAGTCCCGGCAGAGAATAGAATTTAGTGAGCGATCGTAAAATCACCAAATTCGGAAACTCCTCAACAGCATCGATCAAAGTTTCCTGCTCAGAAGGCGGTAGAAAGTCCATAAAGGCCTCATCCACCACCACCATAGCTAACTGCTTCAAATAAGGCAAAATCGCCTCCCTACCAAACAGCAAACCCGTAGGATTGTGCGGGTTGTTCAGGAGCAAACCTCGTCTATCGGCATCGAGAGCAAGAGGAACCGGGAGACGCAAAGAAGGGGAGACAAGGGAACGGTTAGAAACCGACAAATCATCCGTTACTAACCGGCTTCCAGCCTCCGCGTCCAACGATTTCAGATCCAACTGAGATGTTGCAGCATTCTCAATTACTTGTTTAGGAACAGGCAAGATGCCTGTTCCACAAAATTCATCTCTTGTGGAATGGGCATCTTGCCCGTTCTTGACAATGGTGCAAGATTTAAGATCCAAAGGACATTTGAGAACCTGCGCCCCGAAAGCCGAAAGAGCCCGCCAGTAATCGCCAAAAGCCGGAGTCACCAAATAAGTCGCCTCCAGCTTCGACAAATCCCAAGCCGCCCAAGTCAACAATTCTGCCGAACCATTCCCCGGCAAAATCCAATCCCGGTCAACCTTCAAAGCCTCCCCCAAAGCAGTCCTGAGCTCCCCATAATCCGGGTCTGGGTAAGCCGTCAGACTGCTCAAGTGTGATTGAATCGCAGCCAGGGCCGACTCAGGAGGGCCCAAAGGACTGATACTCGCAGAAAAATCAAGAATAGCAGAGGCAGGGCAGCCTGCCAGTGCGGCTGCCCAAGCTAAATTCCCACCGTGTACAGGTCTAATCAAGACTCAGTTCGCCAGCTATTCCGCGTTTTTCGGCGGTGCAACTCTGTCCTTAAACAACTTCCCTGCGGAAAATGCAGGAACTCTGGTTGCCGGGATTTCCATCTTGTCGCCAGTTTTGGGATTGCGACCCTCGCGGGCCTTGCGTTCCCGCGACTCAAACGAGCCAAAACCGACCAGCGTCACCTTGTCGCCATCGGAGACAGCTTCCATGATTGCTTCGAGGGCGGCACTCAAAACAGCATCTGCCTGTTTTTTCGTCACGCTAGCCTTTTCCGCGACTGCATCAACCAATTCACCTTTGTTCATTGCGAACTCCTTCTGGATTTGCAAAATTACGTTAAACAGAGTTAGTTCAACTATTAGCTGTGAGTTATCAACTGGATTGAGGTGTGGATTGGGAGGTTTGGGTGGTTCCCGATTGCTCCCGTCCGCTTCCCCGAATCACAACTCCTGCTGAATACCAATTACCCTAGGATAATTGGTCAGAGAAGGAATTTTTGTTTCTAACTGCTGAAAACCCCACAGCATCTAATTTTCACTGCATTATTCTAAAGTCTTGCCGACCGTTATGGATCGGTGGAACCTTTAATTTATATGCAACTTGCTAATTTTTGTAATTAATCCCAAAATTTAGGTAAAAAAATACCACCTTCGAGAGAAGATTTCTCGCCTCGGTGGATTTGAAAGCATAAAAAAAGAAGAAATAGAAGGAATAAAATGTAATTTGTCAAGGGCTAAAGGAAAAGTTTTTTCCTTCTTCCTTCTTTCTTTCCCATCTTTCTTTCCCCGGTGGGCAGGGCTGTTTCATTCTCCCGAAACCCGCCAGGGGTTGAAACCCCTGGCTAATAGCGAAAGTCGTCTGAAGACGACTGAAAGAGTGATTGATAGTCCTTTTGCATGGGACTAATGAGTTCTTTAGTCCTCTTTGAGAGGACTTTCGCTTTGAGGCAGGGGTTTCAACCCCTGTCGGACTGTCGGACTGTCGGACTGTCGGACTGTCGGACTCAGGGGAAAGAGCATGGAAAGTTGACAGCAAGGCATTTTTCCTTTGTTCCTACTGTCTCGGCTGGACGGGCTGACTGCGCTGCAACAGTTGGCGCGCGTCGGGACTGATGTTGTTTTGGTAGCCAAAGTTCGATCGATCGCTATCATCCAAAATCTGCGGCGTCAGCAATACAATCACTTCCGCCCGCTCGTTGATCTTATTAGTGCTCCTGAACAGCGAACCGATAATCGGCAAATCTCCTAAAATCGGAATCTTCGTCGCTGTAACCCGGTCTTGGTCGCGGATAATCCCCGATAAAATCAAAGTCTGACCGTCCCGCAGGCGAATTAGCCCCGACTGCAAAGAGCGCTCAGCCAGCAGGGTGATACTGTTATTTTCTCCTGCGCCAGTGCTCAGGGGTCGAGACGGGCCGATCGCACTGACGATTGGGTTGACTCGCAGAGAGACAAAACCGTTATCGTCGATGCGATCGATCGCCACTCCCAAGCGCAAACCTGCCTGGCCTTTTTCTGCCGTCACCGTTCTGGTAGTTTGACCTGCTGTTGTCTGCGATTCCGATCGAATGTTAGTAATCACTTCTTCGGTGATATTCACATTCGCCGTTTCCCCTTCTTGGACAACCAGAGTCGGGTCAGTCAGGATTTTGGCATTCTGGCTGGTAATACTGGCCTGCAGGTTAGACAGAAAACGTCTTGGATATTGGAACAGCGGGAACTGACCAAAAAGCGCACTTCCCGAAGTGGTTGCCGAGCCTGGATCGTAATCCGTAATTCCAACTCGCGTGGGGTCATTAGTCACTGGGGCTGTCGGCTGGAGGAACACACCTTTGGTGGGGGGTAGACCTGGACCTAGAGATTGACCTGTCAAGGGCACGATACGCCGGCCGTTCGCATCGTAGAAAGGAGTATCCCTGAATTCTTGGGGAATGTCTCGGTTCTCAATAATCGGCCGATTAGCTATCCCAGTAGTTACAGCGTCGGTATCGGGCGGATTAATACCACCAAAATTGACGATCGCCGCCCCGCCGTCATTGACAAAGAAACTGTCATTAATCCCGAAAGAGAAGCTAGTATTTGTTCTGTTGTCTCCCGACAAGTTGATATCGATCACCTTGACGTTGACAGCTACTTGACGGCGGCGCAAATCTAGCTGTGTCAAGAAAGCCACAGCCATGTCAACTTTGCGCGGGTCGCCCACCAAAGTGATGGAATTGAGCCGAGAATCCGCCAGCACCGAAAGTCCCCTCAGCAAGAGCGGCCCGGTGCCTTCCCTAGCGCCGATCGCCTTAATGTCGGGTTCCCTAATTTCCACATCCCGCGCCGCATTTCCCTGGCCGACGCTTTGAATAGTCACCCGAGTAATCGGCAGTTGAGTTTCCGCGCCTTGAGCGCTCAAAAAGTTAGCTGCATCCGTAGACCGAACTTGATTGAGCCGCAGAGTCCGAATGATAATATTGCGCGAGTCGATCGGCAAGCTAGTCCCTACAAAAATCGTCCGCCCCTGGCGGTTAGCTTGCAGCCCGCTGAGCCGCAGCACGTAATTAAAGACATCTTGCACCGACTCATTTTCGATGTCCAAAGAAATCTTCGGCCCTTCATCTGACCCGGAGGCTCCTGGCTGACCAGGCACTGCGGGCTGGCCCGGTTGAGCAGGGGCCCCGCCACCTGTAAAAGCAATGTTCAAGCCTGCAGCGCGCGCCAGCAGAGCCAAAACGTCCCGGACTGGGGCATCCCGCAGCACCAAGCGGGGGATGCGTTCTCCCGAACTCAGCTCAATATTTCCGACGCCAGGGGCGATGTTAGACACTGCGATATCTCCCAAGGGCGGCGCCACGGCCCGCGGCAGGAAAGGCGCTGCCTGATTTGTCTGGGATTGTATTTCGCTGGGGAGGGGGGGGCGATCGTTTCTGGTAACAGTAACTTCTGGATTTGGCAGCAGCACGCCTGGGTTTTGCGAGGTGCGGACTTGGGGAGTCGGCGGGGGAGCTGTTTGGCTCAGCGGCAGTCCCGGAGGCGGCGGGGGTGGAGTTTGGGCAGACTGTGCTGTGCCACCCTGTCCGGCAACGCTGAGGACGATGCTTTGGCCTTGTCCCGGAACAATTTGTCCGTTGGGAACTCCGTTGGTGCCGGCTACCACAACGCGGATGCTGTTAGCCTCTACCTGGGTGATTTCTACGGAAGAAATTCCCGGAGCGGGGTTATCTTGACGGAAGCTGTTGCCTTGTGGTAAGCGGAGCTGGGTGTTGATAATTGTGGCTTGGTAAGTATTGCCGTTATTGATGGCGAAAACTTGCGGGCGATCGCCCTTTTCTGTCGCCATAACAATATTTACGCCATTATTACCTTGACTTATTTGCACTCCTGTGACTTGAGTCGGCACTGCCAAGACGGGGGCTTGGGCGATCAGAACTCCTGCAACGCTGCATAAGAGTCCTCCACTTAACCGTAGATGCTGTTTCACGTTCTCTCCTCAACTACACTTTGTTATTTATTTGTTGTTCGCAGTCTTTTGTCGCTAGCTGCTAAACTGACTAAAATATTCAAGGGCTCGATCCTTTTTGAAGGAAGAATTTATGCCCTTTTCGATTTTCTATTTTCGATAGGGAATAACTGATGACATCAGGGTTAGAAACTATCCTACAGCAATCCTCGCATCATTTGTGTACTTCTTACTCCCTCCCCTTTGTAAGGGGATGGTTGGGGTGGGGTAAAAAATTTACGACTCCTGCAAGGATTGCTACACAGTTCCATTACTTTGAGAAACTGGTATTAGAAGAAATTAGGTTTTAGAGCAAATTGTTGAGTGCCATATAAAAAATATTTTTGTGGCCTTCATGATTTTTTGACTTATACCTTCAATCTTCAAAATTCCACCTTCTGCCTTCTCCTTTCTTGTGAAAGAGCAAGTTGGGAACAATAGCTAATATAGCGGTTCTCAAAAAAGTGAGGTATGCCCTATGCCCTATGCCCTATGCCCTATGCCCTATGCCCTATGCC
>NZ_JAUBOX010000143.1:0-10392 GCF_036700445.1 Microcoleus sp. T3_B1 | reverse complement strand
GAGTTTCGGTTAAAATTCCAGGGATTTTTTGTCTCTGTTCGGGGAGCGTCCCTGTTCCAAAACTGTCCGAAGTATTGGCCAAAAGAATTGGATGTTTAAAAAACAATCATGAAATTGAGGTGAAGGAAACAGCTAAGTGCCTTTGCTGAACAAAGTTCGTTAGCGAAGCCCTCGCAGAGGATCGCCCTTCGTGCAAAAGAGAGAAAATAGAACAACAGCACGACACGGATAGCACGGATACACGGATGATATTGCAAGGGCGATCGGTTACAGTGTTTTTTAGCAAAGTAATATGGATGTAGTTTTTGGAGGGTTAGGGATAGGACTTCACAACCTAATGGAAAAGTGACTATCGTCCGCACAGAAAGGGGGCTGACGATCGCGGGGACACGCATCACTCTTTATGATGTAATAGATCATCTCAAAGCCCTGTATCCCCCTAAATTCATTCGTGATGTATTTAACCTTACAGATGAGCAACTCCGCGCTGCCATTTCCTACATTGAAGCGCACCAGACAGATGTAGAAGCCCAGGCTCACGAAATTTTGAAATCAGCCGAAGAAACTCGGCAGTATTGGGAAGATCGCAACCACGTGAAGTGCTAATTCGCCGGAACTATTGAGTAAGCTAATGGCAATAGTTACCTACGGGTCAAACGCTCCATCCAACACTAACTATATTAGTCCGCTGCCTCCTATTCTGATGCTGTCTGGGGCAAAGGATTCAGTGGTTCCTCAATAACTTTCGCGCTCGGCATTTCAAAGGATACCAGCACCAGCAAAAACTTTCATTGAATTGACTGGGTTCAACCACTACAGCATCAATGATTCTCAACAACCCAGTGGAGCACCGCCAGAGGAAAACAAAGCCGATTTTTCAAATCAAGACTCAGTAAGGTCGATCGCTTGTATCTTGAAATCCTTCGTGCAAAATGTTAAATCCCAACAGGAAAACTGGCTGAGTTACTTGGATAGCGATATTGTTAGTGCGATCGGATACACTGAATCAAGTTGCAAGGGTTAAACCTGTAGGAGTGTTAGTAGCGTAATTAATCACAGACAAAAAAAATCAGACCTCCGTTGGTGGGTCGAACTTGATTAACAAAAGGAGATTCTGAATGTCCGAACGGCAACAACAATTGCTCGACACCATCGCTCGCGCGTTCCGTGGCGTCGAACTCGGTGACGGAGTCAGCCTCCACGAGACAACGCTCATCGACCTCTACGAAGGTCCCGAAGCGCGACAGGAGGCGAGATTACTGGACGAGAAGCATGACTGGCGCAAGCTGGTCGGCGACCCTGCGTTGGTCCAGCTTCGCTGGGCGCTGTCCTTCTACGATGCGACTGGCCTCCGCTTCCATCTGCCGGCGTACCTGTCCCTAGCCGTGACCGACTTCGACCTTCGTGAGGATGCGGGCGATGTGCTGGAGAGTCTGATGTTTCTGCTCACGAACTTATCCGAGTACAACCAGGAGCGGTTATCGATCCTCGACAGTCCTCAACGGCGATGTGTCAAGGATGTGCTAGTTTATCTCCGCGATGAGTACGAGTACGAGTTGGAGGGTCTGGAACTTGACCAGGCTATTGGGGGTTACTGGAATTCAGAACCGACGGTGGAGAGACCGGCCTAACCAAACGCTAAAAAATCAGAGCCACGCTGCTAAGGCGCAGTCAGCGCGATCGTCAGCGCGAGTCCGGTAGTGTCATGGTAATACGTCCGGTTCCTCCCGAAGCCCACGGCGAAATCGATTGTATCGCCCTGAAGTACCGCAAGATTGCGATCGTCGCCAAAGATGAGTTATTGCTCCAATTTCAGACGGGAAACCGGATTTCTGACCCAATGTCTGGCAAATTGGACTTTTCACAGTAATCGATCGGGATCGATACCTTGCGATCGCAGCATTTCCTCTAATCGTTCTACACGTTGCTGGGCTTGCTCCTTCGCCTGTCGCTCTTGCTCCTTCGCCCGTCGCTCTTGCTCTGTGCGTTGTCTTTCCCGCTCTTGAGGGCTTAGTTCCCGATCGCCCGCTGCGTCAGCATTTTACTTTTGCGAGTGACTTACTGCCACGATCGATCGCACTCTTAGCACCAGCCGAGTGCCGGATGTCCGCCCTGCGAAGTGTGTTTACAATTCTTATTGTTCTTAAACTAGAAAGAGTAAATCTAGTTTGCAATCAGAATTTATGTTGCTTCCCGCCGACCAACGCACCAAGTTAGACGACACCGACGACAATTTGTTCTATTCCGCTCCCCGGTATGTGACTCACGTAGACGATGGATTCATTCAGCAACTCACCGATTTATATCGGGAACGGCTGAAACCGAATACTCGGATTTTTGATATGATGAGCAGTTGGGTTTCTCACTTGCCCGACGAGATGCAATTTGCCCATGTTGAAGGGCACGGCATGAATGAAGACGAGTTGGCAAAAAATCGCAGACTGAATCATTATTTTGTGCAGAATTTGAACGCAAATCCCAAATTGCCACTGCCGGATGCAGAGTTTGACGCGGTTGTCAACTGTGTTTCCGTACAGTATTTGCAGCACCCGGATGCGGTTTTTGCCGAGATTCACCGGATTTTGAAGCCTGGTGGAGTAGCAATTATGAGCTTTTCCAACCGGATGTTTTATCAAAAGGCGATCGCGGCTTGGCGGGAAGGTTCGGAGGGCGATCGGGTAGAATTAGTCAAGGGCTACTTTGAGTCCGTCAAAGGAGCGAATATACCCGGATTTAGCAAGCCGGAAGTAATTGTTCGCAAGCCTAACTTGCCGAGTTTTATGCAAATGCTGCGAATACCAAGCGGCGATCCATTTTATGCGGTAGTTGCTTACCGCCAAAGTTAGGATTTTTGGGTCGTAAGGACTTTAGGACTTTAGGTGGAGATTGAAAGCACTAAAGTCCTTACTACAAACCGATCGAAAGCTATGTTCTTTAGGTTAGGATATATTTAATATTTGCTCCTAAAATATGGAAAACCGAATTTGGCAGCGCATCAAACTAGGTCCAAATATCTGTTAGAGGAAACCCTGTATTCGCGGTTTCGGATATCCAGTAGAGTTGATTCTTGAATTATGCAGTTCTGGAGTAATTCTCAAGAAATTATAATAGATGAATATGCCGATTTTGAAGAGGAGGGTATTCATGCAAATTTACTGTAGCTTGGGTGACTAAAGTGTAAAGTATATACCGAGTATTGTAGTTCATCAGTAATAATAAACTAGGGTAACACCTTGATATGAAACCATATCACCAAATAGCGATCGACGAATGCGGCGAACCTTTAGTCCCAATTCCAACAGAACATTTTGTCTTTGAAATGCCGCACCCTTATCAAAAGTTGGGTGCACCCTATCACAATAGCAAAGCAGATTCGCCTTACTATCTGCGGCAAGGAGTTGTAGATAGTTTAATCGCCGCTCAAACCCAGCTACAGCAAAATTATCCAAATTGGAAAATTCTGATATTTGACGCTTATCGGCCGGTGGAAGTCCAGCAATTTATGGTAGATTATACTTTTAATCAAATTGCCCTAGCTCAAGGCTGCGAATTTCCGGTTTCCGAAGACAAACGTCAAGTGATTATAGAACACGTATATCAATTTTGGGCAGTACCGAGCCTCGATCGCGCGACGCCTCCCCCTCACAGTACAGGTGCAGCTTTAGATATAACTTTAGTGGATGAAAATAATCGGCAAATTGATATGGGTTCTCCGATTGATGAAATATCAGAACGTTCTTATCCCGATTATTTTGGTAAGAGCAAGGAGCCGCAAAAACAGGAATATCACCGCCGCCGGAAAATATTAAAAGATGCGATGATAGGTGCGGGTTTTCAGCAACATCCTAACGAATGGTGGCATTTTTGTCTGGGCGATCAGATGTGGGCTTGGTTGACAAATCAAAACAATAATGGTAGTCAATTTTTGGCCCGATACGGTCGCTATTAAAAGGGTACGCAATTAAATCGGGACTGGCGCACTCACAACCTTAAGAAAGGGGTTTTGTGACAAAAAACCTCAGCTTTTAACTGCTTCCTGTGGCAATAAACCTGGTTTCTGACACTCTGTGCCTCCAGGAATATAAAAGTTTGAGCAAAATAAATCATTTGTATCAGGATACACGGCAACTATTGCCAGCGGGGTAGCGGTGGTTTAAAATCAACGAGAGCGAACAAGTGCAGGCAAATCAAGCCAGCACTGCAAACCCTAAAGGATAACTCAGAGTTCACCCAGTCAGGAACCTCAGCCTAAAGGCATGAGGCTTGAAGGAGAAATCTAACAAGCCATTCTGACGGGCCTAAGTCTTAACTGACTACGTTTTTTGGGTCACGATACCGGAGAATGCGAAGCTAGTTTTCCGCTCTATCGCTGAGGGTTAAACAGTCCTAAGGTCACTGGGACGGTGCTTTCAGCCTAACAAGCCCTTAAAACATTGACCGACAAGCTAACTTTACTCCGAAAGGAGAACGGGACAACCATATCCCGGCGGGGAGGCAACCATACCTCCCCAACCCCGCAAGGGGATTTAATTCAATGTAAAGCCGTCCTAGAAGGACGGGGTTTCAAACCCATAATTCTGATGAAAGCACTCATCCTCTCTGGCGGTAAAGGAACACGCTTGCGTCCCCTCACCTATACGGGTGCTAAGCAGTTGGTTCCTGTAGCAAATAAGCCGATACTGTGGTACGGAATTGAAGGAATTGTGGCGGCTGGGATTACGGATATTGGGATTATTATTAGTCCCGAAACCGGGGAAGAGGTGAAGACGAAAACAGGAGATGGATCTCGCTTCGGGGCCAAAATTACTTATATCTTGCAAGAAAAGCCGGCGGGGCTCGCTCATGCGGTAAAAGTTGCCAGACCATTTTTGGGCGATTCTCCGTTTATTATGTATTTAGGAGATAACTTAATTCAGAATCAGTTAGATCCGTTTTTAGAGATTTTTAACAAGCAGAAACTAGACGCTCTGATTTTGCTGCGTCCCGTTCCCAATCCCTCTGCATTCGGTGTGGCAAAAGTTGATGAGAAAGGCAGAGTTTTGGAGTTAGTAGAAAAACCACAAGATCCGCCATCGAATTTAGCACTGGTGGGAATTTACTTTTTTGCTCCTACTATTCACGAGGCGATCGATCAAATTCAACCCTCTGCCCGCGGCGAACTGGAAATTACAGACGCTATTCAACAGCTCATGAATCAGGAAAAACAGGTAGAAGCCTGCAATTTAGAGGGCTGGTGGCTGGATACGGGTAAAAAAGACGATTTGCTGAGTGCAAACCAAATCATTTTAGATAGCCGTATCGTAGCTTCAACTGAATTAAAAGTAGACGCCAAGAGTCAAATTATAGGACGAGTGCAAATAGGCGAAGGAACGGAAATCATTAATTCTACAGTTCGCGGGCCGGTGGTAATTGGGGAAAATTGCCGCATTGAAAATTGCTTTATCGGGCCTTACAGCAGTATTGCCGATCGCGTGACGATGATTGATGCTGATATCGAACACAGTGTAATATTACAAGGGGCGAAAATACTTGGCATTCACCAGCGAATTGTTGACAGCGTGATCGGGCAGCGAGCTCAACTCACAAATGCGCCGGCTCGTCCAAAAGCTTTGCGGTTTCTGATTGGTGATGACAGTCAAATTGAGTTAGCTTAAATAGGAAGGAGAAGGTTGTGCGATTGATTCGAGGTAAGGTGAGCAATGTATCTGTGTCAACTTAAGCTCAAAGGTACTACGAGTCTACTGTCTTCTTTCCACAGTCTTCCCGATCCCCCCTAACCCCCCTTAATAAGGGGGGGACAAGACTATTCAAAGTCAACCCCTACTCCCCTTCTTAAGGGGGATTTAGGGGGATCGAGACTCGGATAGAAACCCGATTTAGACATGGTTTCAGTCTTAAGCTGGCACTAAGGGTGGGCACGGCGTAACTTACATTTAAAGGAGAGGAAAGTTTGCAGTACGAAGAAATACCAACTCAACAGATAATACATAAATTGCGGCAAACTTTGGAGCCGCAAATTGGTATTGCTCCGCCCCTGTTGGGAATAGAAAATAGTACGATCGCCCAAAACGAAGATGACGAAGATATCGCCCTTTTAAAGGCAGGTTTCGACATTTATAACATCCCCATTACCTCTTACCAAAGGCGACTCGGTGCCGCAGTCATCGTCGTTAGGAAAATAGTCAGAAAATTGCTCAGACCGGTACTCGAACGACAAGTAATTTACAATTTTGCTAATACCCGCGTCGTGCATACCTTAAGCACACAATTGCAACAATTGCAAGAAAATCAACAAACTATCTTTGAAAAAATTGAATCGGAATTCAGCAGCGAATATCCCGAAGTTACAGCACAGCTTGAGACTCAACAAAGAGCGATCGCAACTTTTCAGTCGGAAATAGAGCAAATTAAAGCAGTGCAGCAGCAACATACTGCTATTTTAGAGAAGATTACCGCTCAATTGCTCGATCGACAAAAATAAAGCATCCAAGCTGACCCAAAATAATTTGGTCGCAAGGCCCCAGATTTATTCGCGAGAGCAATGCTTCAATGCTTCAATCAAAAATCGAAAATTATTCAATTCCTCAATCTAAAATCCTAAATCCCAAATCGAAAATTCCTCAATCCTTCAAATTTTCAATGATTCAAATTTTCAATGATTTAATCCCAAATCGAAAATTCTTCAATCCTTAAATTCCTCAATCTAAAATCTAAAATCTAAAATCTAAAATCGAATGACTGCACTGCCCATATGCTCGTTAATTATAGTCAACTATAACGGTCTGCGCCACACGAAAGATTGTTTAAAATCTCTACAAAAACTTGCGTATCCCGAATCGCAACTAGATTTAATTGTAATTGATAATTGTTCTCAAGACGATTCCGTTAATTCCCTGCGCGAACTATTTCCCAAAGTTCGGATTTTTGTCAATACTGCCAACAACTTTGCTAAAGCCCTCAACCTCGGCATCAGCGAAGCAAAAGGGCAATATATCGGCTTTCTAAATAACGATGCTACCCTTGACAGTCGCTGGTTAGAGATTCTTGTAAAACGGCTAGAAACTAATAAAGAAGTAGGGGCGACCAGCGGCAAATTGTTGTTTAAAGACGGGCGAATTAACAGCGCAGGTATTCAGCAATTACCTAATTTTTATTGGCAAGATGTGGGATTTGGCGAAAAAGATGCGGGACAGTACGATACAGAACGGGAAGTCGAAGGGCTGTGTTGGGCCGCGGTGCTTTTCCGCAGAGAATGTCTCGAAGATGTGGGACCGATAGATGAAGATTTTGTGATGTATTTTGAGGATGTAGAGTTTGCAAAACGCTGCCACAAACGCGGTTGGAAAATGCTTTATACTCCTGCCGCCATCGCCCATCACGAATATCGGGGTTCGAGTAAAGGAAGCAAACTTACCGAGTATTTCTGCAACCGCAATAGGTTTTTGTATTTGGCAAAACATGAACCATTGCAATTAGTCAAAGGAATTCATACTTCTGATTTTTTTACTAACAAGCAGTACGATTTGCTGTTCGAGAGTTTATTTGTAGCGATTAAAAAACTTCTAGATTATCAGAAACCAGAAATCATCGAAACTGTATTGCCACAGTTGTCGGAAAAGTTGGCGGTGATTTACAGTCGCCTGAAGATCGATCGCATTTTGTCTCGCTTACAGGTGGTTCGGGGCGATCGCAAAATGTCGATCGCCATTTACGATCACGGACTGCATTTTATCGGCGGCGGCCAAAAATACGTCGCTACCCTCGCCTCGCTGCTGCAAAATGAATTTGACATTACTTTTATCGCCAACAAACCAGTTGCTGTTTCCGACTTAGAATCCTGGTATGGACTCAACCTTTCAGGATGCAAAATTAAAATTATGCCCTTGGCGTTTTACGATAAACGCGGAATGCAGTGCATCGATTCCAGCATCATCGTGGAAGATATGGAAAATCCCTTTGATGAAATTGCCAGAGAAAGCAAAAACTACGATATTTTTATCAACGCGAACCAACTGGAAAAAGTTAAACCACTATCGCCAATTTCAGTATTTTTCTGTCACTTTCCCAATACCTTCCGCAACCGTCATTTTGCTGTCGATGATTACACTTTCATTATTGCCAACAGTCAATTTACCGTCAAGTGGTTGGAGAAACGCTGGAACCTACAGCCAACTTTTCTGCTTTATCCCCCCGTGGAAATGGCAACAGTTAAAGTGCCGAAAGAAAACATAATTTTGGCGGTGGGACAGTTTGAAGCTGGGGGAACAAAAAAGCAAATTGAACTAATTAAAGCTTTCCGCAGTTTGCTAGCGGATTATCCCGAAGATTTTCAAGGATGGCGACTAATTTTAGTTGGCAGCAGCATTCCGAAAAATCCTTATTTAAAGACTGTTCAGAATTTATTGAAGCAAGATTCAAGGGCGATCGAGCTAAAAGTCAATGTTGACTTTGATGAGGTAAAATCACTTTATGCTAGAGCGAGCATATTTTGGCACGGCTGCGGTTTGGGTGAAGTCAATCCTCAAAGATTTGAGCATTTCGGGATGGCGACTGTGGAAGCAATGCACAACAGTTGTGCTCCGATTGTTTTCAACGGCGGCGGTCAACCGGAAATTGTCGAACATGGGCGATCGGGCTTTGTGTTCAATACCGTTGAGGAACTTTGCCAGCGTTCACATCAACTAATTGTTAATCCCGATTTGCTAGCAGAACTTCAAGCAGGTGCACAGCAACGCAGTCAGAACTTTAGACTTGCACATTTTGAGAAAAAAGTCAATAGTTTTTTTGATATTCTTCACCAAGAGTATGCTACAATTCGGCTGCCAAATCCTGCCGATATAGCTCAAATGCTCGATATGGAACGCGATCGATAAATTGCGTAGGGGCGGGTTTTACCAACAATATTTAATGATTGCAAACAATTTATATAAACCCGCCCGTACACCGCCAATAACTAACATCAAATCTGACTTCTGTGCAACCATAAAAATGTACATTTTCATTGTTCGTTGGGTGGGGGCGGGTTTAGGAAATTATGGGTTTTCGGCAATTATTGTTGGTAAAACCCGCCCCTACAATTGGGATAAATTTTGGTTGGGTGGGGCGGGTTTAGGAGATTATGGGTTTTCGGCAATTATTGTTGGTAAAACCCGCCCCTACAATTGGGATAAATTCTGTTCTATAAAATCATGTCTAATTCACTGTTAATCAATTTGTCCTTCTTAACACCCGAACCAACTGGAATCGGGACTTACGCCGCTAATCTTTTCCCGCAACTGCAACAGCTAGAACCAACATTACTGACTTCCCAGCAAATTAACAATTATACTTGCTATCAAATCCCAGAAACTCTGACACCGGATCGAGGGTCAAAAGGACAAATTAACAGGCTGCTGTGGACTCAATTCAACTTGCCAAAGATTTACAAAAAATTGCAGTCAAGCCTGATATTTTCCCCCATTCCCGAAGCACCTTTATATTCCGGCTGCCGCTACATCGTCACAGTTCACGATTTAATTCCTTTGCGATTTCCCCAACCTTTTTCTCGATTAACAGCTTATTTCCGCTACTACATACCCCAGGTTTTGCAGCAAGCAGAACACATTATTTGCGATTCTCAAGCAACGGCGGCAGATGTTGCTAAAATTTTCCAAATTCCGCCTAAAAAGATGACCGCAATTCCCCTAGCTTGCGATAATATTAATTTTAGATATCTCGACTTGCCCGCCAAAAATTATTTTCTTTATACCGGCAGACACGATCCTTACAAAAACTTGGAAAGATTAATTGCTGCATTTGCGAGTTTACCCGATCGCGCAAATTACGAATTGTGGCTAGCTGGGCCTCCCAATGCCTACACACCGCAGTTGACAGCACAAGTTGAAGAATTAGGTTTACAATCTTTCGTAAAGTTTCTCGGTTACGTTCCCTATTCTCAATTGCCCGTACTGATGAATCAGGCGATCGCCCTAGTTTTCCCTACACTTTGGGAAGGATTCGGCTTACCAATTTTAGAAGCAATGGCTTGCGGCACACCCGTCATCACTTCCAACCTGTCATCAATGCCAGAAGTAGCCGGAGATGCCGGATTATTAGTCAATCCTTACAGCGTCCCAGAAATAGCCGAAGCCATGCAAACAGTAGCCACAGATTCAAAAGTGCGATCGAACTTAAAAACTGCTAGTTTAGCCAGATCATCTCAATTTAGCTGGAACAAAACCGGCAAAGCAACCGCCAACATCTTACAACAATATCTTTAAACCTTCCCTCTCTTCCTCTCTGCGTCCTCTGCGCCCTCTGCGGTTAAACTCACATCTTGCACCATTGTCAGCAACAGGCAAGATGCCTGTTCCACAAAAGATAAATTTTCTTGTGGAACAGGCATCTTGCCTG
>NZ_JAUBOX010000142.1:0-10569 GCF_036700445.1 Microcoleus sp. T3_B1 | reverse complement strand
TGAGAGAAAGTCCAAGTCATCATTACTGATGGTTTTATGCAGGCTACTTCAGTCTACACCAATTGTCATGAGTATTATCTAAAAGTCTAGGAAAATATCATCCTAGCAATTGCTCCCCTGCCTGAAGGCGAGGGGATTCTTGGTTCTGCGACCTACCTTAAAACTATCTATCCTTGCGGCAGTGTTTAAACCTGGTATCCGTTCAAAAGAACCAAATATCGAGCTTAATTTAGATAGCCTCGCGAGGGTTTGTCTCCCCAAGCTTTCGAGAATTGCTTCTCTTGTTTCTGTGTGCCCCACAGTACATTTTAGACAGTACATTTTAGAAATAAAAAGTTTAGTCTCTGATTTTGGCTTACATTAGTTAGCCCAGCGATGTTTTTCGTGGTTTTCGCTACCCACTAACCATTATTGTTTTCCGACCCGTCGTTTGAGCGTGGTGTCTCATGTGTATCGGCGGTTATTCTACCTGTAGTCTAGTTATTGTACTCTACAATGAACACAATGCAAGAAAGTTCAAGAAAACAATTAACAAAAGTTGATAATTAATTAAAGCCGTCCTAGAAGGACGGGGCTTTATACCCAATTTCTTGGTAACAAGTTTATACCGAGTTGAATTCAAATTAGTTTCAATCGCTCTCTCCGGCGTGGTAGGAACTGCGGACGAGAGGCCCCGATCGCACGCGCTCAAACCCCATCTCCCGCGCGATCGACCCGAAGCGGTCAAATTCGGTCGGCGTCCAGTATTTACGCACTGGGAGGTGCTCTAGAGATGGTCTCATGTATTGACCGAGGGTGAGCCGATCGCACTTGGCGTCCCGCAAATCTGTCATCGCTTCGACTATCTCGGCTTCGGTTTCCCCGTGCCCCAACATCAAACCGGATTTTGTGGGAATAGTAGGGTCATATTGCTTAACAATACGCAGAACGTCGATCGAGCGATCGTACTTCGCCCCCCTCCGCACCGGCCCTTGCAACCGACGCACCGTCTCAATATTGTGGTTGTAACAAGCGGGTTTAGCCTCCACCACCGTGCGAATTCGCTGTCGCTGCAACTCATCAAGGCCGGAATTCTCCCCGTCGGGTGCGGGCACGGGGAGGGCGGGCACGGGGAGGGCGGGCACGGGGAGGGCGGGCACGGGGAGGGCGGGCACGGGGAGGGCGGGCACGGGGGCACCGCCCCTACCTGTTCCCCCCCAAAAATCCGGCGTCAGTACCTCAACTTCAGTATGCGGGTTAAGGATGCGGATTTGGGCGATCGTCCTGGCAAACCAACCCGCACCCCCATCCGGCAAATCATCCCTCGCCACCGAAGTCAGCACCGCATAGCGCAAACCCAACAACTGCACAGCCTCCGCCACCTTTTGCGGTTCCTCCGGGTCTAGCGGCATCGGAGAATGACCTTTATCTACTTGACAAAAAGCACAAGCGCGGGTGCAAGTCGGCCCCATCAACAAAAAAGTCGCCGTTTTTTGCGCGTAGCACTCGCCCCGGTTGGGACATCTCCCCTCCTCACAAATCGTGTGAATTTGCCGCTGTTTGATAATTTTTTGCACTTGGGAAAGTTCGCTAGCTTTGCCAACGGGCCTACGCAACCACTCCGGCATCGCCTCGATTTCACCCCGCATTTGGGCGGCAACTGCTTTGACAGTAGGAGTTTTAGGAGTTTGGGGGGACATAAAATTAAGTGGCGATTGAGTTAATTCCTTCGATCGTATCCGAAATCAAAGCCCCTGAACTTGTAGGAGTACCACCCGAAATCAGGATCGCGCCGAGGTGCAACAAAACTAAACTCGCCCAGAATTATGGGTAGAATTCTGTTAGGGATATACTGAAGGTTGCAAATCATCACTCATTCATTACTGAAGGAGTCAGTCGTGGCTGGTCAAAAAATCTTGGTAATCGATGACAGTAAAGTCATCCGCGTCCGAGTCCGAGAGATGTTGCCGCAGGGTAACTTTGAAGTTCTAGAAGCAAAAGACGGCGAAGAGGGACTCAAACTGATCCGTCAAGCCCGTCCAAATCTAATTATGTTAGATTTCCTACTGCCCAAAGTCAGCGGTTGGGAAGTGTATCAAAAAGTGCAAGCCCATCCTGAGCTTTCTAAGATACCTTTGGTGATCATGTCGGGCCGCGAAGAAGAGGTGATGGAAAAAATTCCGAAACCCTTTGAGAAGCATTTTTTTGCATTTATCGCCAAACCGTTTGAGAAGAAGCAGCTAACCGAGGCGATCAAATCGGCGATGGTACTGGCCAAAAAGAAACCAGTGCCGGAAGCCCCAGCCGCCGCCGCTGCACCCACTTCGGGAGGGGGCGCCGCCGAAATTGAGGCGATGACTGTGAAAATGGCGAAAATGCAAGCGGAAATTGATGCACTCAAAAAACAAATGACTCAGGTGATTACAATCATCAAGCAGAAATTGAAATAATTCTGCTGTTTTTTGAAGGCACTTATGTAGAAGGAAACTTCCACACCGTGAAACTTTCCGTTGAGTCTCAAGGGCTGCGATTTTATCGGCATTTTTTTGCCAAATTGTTTGAGCAAGTGCGATCGCCAATAGCCTGCAACTGGTTTCTCAAAATCCCAGTGAGAAAATCAATTAAAAGTTAAAAATAAAACAAGGGAGGAAATTAATTATTAATTTATATTAGGATTTTTAATGGGAGCATCTCATATGTGTAAAAACACTTCTTCTGGCTCCTTTCTTCTTCCTCTTTGCTCCTGCCTCCTGCCTCCTGCCTCCTGCCTCGGGCCTCAAAACTCCAATTTCTAGCTGGGCTGCTTTCATTGAGATGCTCCCTTTTTAATTCCCGCTCGTTCCACACTCAATTATCAACTCCTCAGTCTCATTTTTTTGGTTAATGACTAACGACTATTCCGATTTTTTGCCTCAACTGCGTGCCTCAACAGAGCAATTATTGAAAAGATTAGACTGCTTCGATCGAGCGCAGGTATTAGCGATCGGAGATTTGACCTTGGACGAGTTTCTTACCGGACAAGTAGAGCGAATTTCCCGCGAAGCACCTGTGTTGATTTTGCGCTACGAAAATACTCAGCAAGTACCCGGAGGTGGCGCAAATGCTGTCTATAATTTAGCCAAACTGGGAGGCAAAGTAAAAGTTGCTGGTTTGGTGGGAAAAGACGACCAGGGAAAGGCTTTGTGCGGTATTTTTGAGGCGGCGGGAATTGATACGGGTGGGATTTTAATCGATTCGCAGCGTCCAACAGTCACCAAAACTCGAATTTCCGGGCACGCGCGGCAGTCGGTGACTCAGCAAATTGTCCGAGTCGATCGCAAATCGGACGAGTTGCCGGATTTAGATTTGCAGTTGCAATTGGCAGACTACATCCGGCAGCAAATACCAACAGTAGATGCCGTGGTTTGTTCCGACTACGGCGACGGAGTATTGACAAATTTGGCGATCGAATCGGCAGTGGTTCCCGGCAAAACAATTGTAGACGCTCAAATAAATTTGCAGCGATATTCTGGAGCAATGCTGTTTACTCCGAACTTGCCAGAAGCCGAGCAAGCCGTCGGATATGCTATCAAAAACCCTCACACTTTAATGCAAGCAGGACGCGATTTATTGAACTTAACTCAAGCTCAAAAAATCCTGATTACTCGCGGCGAAGAAGGGATGACTTTGTTTGAAAGGGCCAACGGCCAAGAAATCAAAAATTCACCTTCTCCAACATCGAATTGTGAAAAGGGGGAATTTGCCATTCAAAGTTGGGACATTCCCCCTTTTAACAAGACTGATGTATTCGACGTAACCGGTGCTGGAGATACAGTTGTAGCAGCAATGACTTTAGCTTTGTGCGTCGGTGCATCGGGTTGGGAAGCGGCAGTTTTGGGCAATTTGGCGGCTAGTATTGTCGTGCGTCAATTCGGTACGGCGACAACAACGGTAGAGGAGATGAAAGAAGCTTTGCTATCGCTCCTGAATCTGGAATAAAGCCAAAACATAAACCTGCTGGCGATCGATCGAGCATCTATCAGCACTTGAGTTTTTAATCCTGTTTTACTTCAGGCAAATACCCTGGCATTGAGTTAATCTAGTTTATATATAAATTAGTTTAAAAACTTATGGCTGAGACTTCAGGCTATTACGTTCGCGCTGCGAAACTTGCAGAAGTCGAGACAAAGGGCAGTTTGTTAGTGAATTTGGAAAAACACACGATCGCCCTTTTTTACTCAAACGATCGGGTATACGCGATCGACAACCGCTGTCCCCACATGGGTTTTCCCCTCAACGGCAGCACTTGCAAAGATGGCATAGTCACCTGTCCTTGGCACTACGCCCGCTTTGATGTCGCCAGCGGCGGTACTTTTGACTCTTGGGCCGACGACGTGCGATCGTTCCCAGCGGAAATTCGCGACGGGGAAGTTTGGGTAAATTTAGCACAACAGCTTGACCCTTACGCCCACCAGCGCCAGCGACTTCAAGATGGGTTAGAACAAGGAATTTCTCTAGTCATCGCCAAGTCAGTGATTGCCTTGCTAGATCAGGGGGCAACTGCCAGCGAACCTTTCCAAATCGGATTAGAATTTGGCACCCGCTACAACAAATCGGGATGGGATACGGGTTTATCGATCCACACCTGCTTGATGAATATACTGCCTTATCTAGATCCAGAAGACCGAGCCCCCGCCCTCTATCAGGGACTTTCGGCAGTGGCCCGCGATAGTGCAGGCGCACCTCCTCACTTTGCGGTTCACCCCTTGCCTAATTCTGAGGTTGATGCAGAGACACTCAAAAGCTGGTTCCGGCAATTTATTGAAATCAGAGACAGTGAAGCGGCGGAACGATGTTTGTTGACAGCAGTACGCGCGCCTCTTGAACGAGAACAAATTGCTGATATGCTGTTTGCTGCCGCTACTGACCACCGCTACATTGATGTCGGTCACAGCCTCGACTTTATTAACAAGGCGTTAGAAGCCCTGGATGCAGTGAATTGGGAAGGGGCAGAAACTGTTTTCGCGAGTTTGGTGGCTGGTTTGGCGAATGCGGCGCGCATGGAAGAGTCGAGTTCTTGGCGCTACCCTGTGGATGTGGTGGCAATTTTAGAGTCAGCAATGGCGCAGTTGCCTGCAGCTTTAGAAATGGGCCGATCGCACCGGGGCAATTGGTTGGGAAGAGAACAGTTAATTCCGATGTTGTTGGGCGAAGATGTATTGGCGATCGTCGATGCACTTTTAACTGCCTTGAAAGAAGGTTGTAGCGAAGACGAATTAGCCAGTGCAGTCACTTATGCTGCTGCCCTCCGCGTAGCCCGGTTTAATACGAATAACGACCACAGCGACTGGAATTCAGCGCACCATCCCTTTACCTTTGCGAATGCGGTGCATCAAGGATTGCGACGATCGCCTTCAGTAGAGTTGCTGCGGGGAGTTTTCGATGCAGCGATCGGCGTATATCTCAACCGTTTCTTAAATGTACCGCCTGCGCGACTTCCCGAACCAACAGATGTAGTTGAGAATCCAGAGGAATTGCTCAAACAACTGCCAGACTTGTTGGACAGACAGCAACAGGTGAATCAAGTCGGTAAATTAGTTGCCAAATACTTATATAGCGGTGGCAAATCGGAACGGTTGATGGCAGTTTTAGGAAAACTGATGCTGCGGGAAAATCGGGATTTCCACGTTATTCAGCAGGTAGAAGTGGCATTTCGCCAGTATGCTTTATTAGAGAATGCGGGCGATCGCATTGTGGTATTAGTAGCGGCGGCAAGGTATTTAGCCGCCCATGCCCCGACAGTGCGATCGCAAGCACAAACTTATCAAATGGCCGATCGATTGCACCGGGGCGATCGCTTATTTGAGGAGTCACCGGAAGTATAGCTTCTCGTCATAACTCACATCTTGCACCAATATCAATAATCCTTTTTTGGGCGGGATCTCCTGCCCACTCCACAAGAAAACTCATTGAGCAGAACCCTACATTCCCATCAGGTTGATTCACTGGGTGTGGGATGTAGGGTGTGGGATCCCACGCGTAAATAAAGTGCAAGCCGCTATACAGTTCGTGGCGTCTGGGATTAAAATAAGGAGGCTCTTATGTTTCGTTTAGACAGGGATTCCAACCCCGTCTAAACGAGTGCTCCCAAATCTCCAGATTTGGAAGGGGTTTTAAACCCTTACTGCTTTTAGTCGTGGGCAGAGGACGGAAGCATTTCTCCTGCCTCCTGTCCTCTGCCTTCAGGAGATAAAATGAAACCCGAATTCAATTTTTTTCAGCATTGGTATCCTCTTTCGCCAGTCGAAGATTTAGATCCCAAGCAACCAACATCTGTGACACTTCTGGGACTGCGTTTAGTCATCTGGAAACCAAAATCATCTGAAACTTTCCAAGTGTTTTTAGATCGATGTCCGCATCGGCTTGCTCCCCTAAGTGAGGGTCGCATTGATGACGAAACAGGGAATTTAATGTGTAGCTATCATGGTTGGCAATTCGATCGGCAAGGAATTTGTACTCATATTCCCCAAGCGGAAAATCCAGAACTTGTAAGCAAGAATAAAGAAAATCTGTGTGCTGTAGCACTACCAGTTCGTCAGCAACAGGATTTACTCTGGATTTGGCCAGATGCAAAATCAAGCGAACAAGCTGCAAATACACCCTTACCTTTATCACCGCAAATAGATGCAACTAAAGGCTTTGTTTGGTCTTCTTTTGTACGAGATTTAGAATATGACTGGCAAACTCTTGTGGAAAATGTGGCAGATCCGAGTCATGTTCCTTTTTCTCATCACGGCGTGCAGGGCGATCGCAAACAAGCAAGACCGCTCCCGATAAAAATTGTGCAATCAACACCCAATTTGATTGAAGCGACTATAGGAACAGATGTACAAAGAACAATCACTTTTGAACCACCTTGTCGCTTGGAGTATGCGTTCAGTTTTAACGATGGCAGCAAACAGTTTGGACTTATCACCTACTGTATACCTGTATCTCCCGGTAAGTCCAGAATTGTCGCTTCTTTTACCCGTAACTTTGGCAAAACACTCCATCATCTCACACCCCGTTGGTGGGATCACATCAGCAATCGCAATCTGGTTCTTGATGGAGATATGGTTCTTCTACAGCAGCAAGAATATTTTCTCCAACAAACACAATCTACCCAAAGCTGGAAAACTGCCTATAAGCTACCTACAAGTGCAGACCGTTTAGTAATAGAGTTTAGGAATTGGTTTGATCGCTATTGTCACGGACAACTACCTTGGAGCGAAGTTGGAATCAATGTTCCACCAACACGGAATATCAATAGCGATCGCGAACCAATCCTCGATCGCTACAAACAACACACCCAACATTGTCGTAGCTGTCGAGAAGCACTTTTGATTGTGCAACGCTTGCAAGCAGTGCTTTTAATCTACTTTGCTATTACTGTTTGCGCTGTTGCTCTCCTTCCCGATAGATTGCAACTGACTCTGGGTTTACCCTTAATTGTGACAGCACTATTAGGTTTAGGAGCTTACGCTTGGCTGATATTCTGGCTTCGTCCGAGATTTTACTTTGTGGACTACATCCATGCGGACAGATAGAGGCGTTCATGCTTGGAAAAAGTATTAGCTTGCTTATTTTGTTAGATAAAGTTATCACTAGATTAGCGGGTTCTCCTGAACTTGCGGTGATATTTTTATCTAATTAGAAAAGCAAGCTAATACGCTTCTCGAAAATTATCAAAGTTTGAAAAGCCATATCCTTGTCGCATAATTAACTTAATTCGATTATTTATTCCTGATATCACTCTACTTGTTGTGCGATTAAGAAAGTAATTACAAATCCCTTCAAAATAATTAACAATTGTCTAAGTTGATTCTTGGAAAAATATTTGCACATAATTCAGCCAATCCTTGAACTCTGTATGAGCTATTTTGACGCTCATCTTGGTCTCAATACGGTTCAGATAAGAATAATCTGATTTCCTTTCACAAGTCTGGAACTCTGATAAATGCGTGAAATGAAATTCGTCTGAAAGCCCTAACTGAACCGTATTGAGTCATAAGGCACTTCTTCAGTAAATAATTGCCCCGATCATTTCTTGGAAATTATCCCCTTGTCATCAATTTTCAAATCTGTCTTGGGAAAATCGCTCTTGGTCAAACGGTCAATCAACCCCACAGTCCTAAAATTGTTATCAACAGTCGGCACACCTCGCCCGTCAAGTTGGATGGGGATAATCTTACCAGAAACAAAATCCCCTTGCGGAGTCATTTTCACATCCAAAATTAGAGATTTACCGAGTGCTCCGGCTGTGGACAAAGTGCGATAACCCAAAAAATTGCCCAGGGAATAAGCAATCAATTTCCCTTTATAAAGTTCCATCGCTCTGGGAACGTGCGGGCCATGTCCCAAAATCAAATCTGCTCCCGCATCAATCATCGTCCGCGAAAACAAAACCATATTTCCCCGGTTTTCTCCGTAAAAGAACTCAGTTTTATTTCTCACATTGATAGCTCCCGTTCCTTCAGCTCCAGCATGAACTGATATCACTACAATATCAGCCTTTTCCTTAGCTTTTTTGACAACTTCTGCTCCCGCTTTCAGTTCCAGCAAGGAATTGTGAACGTCGCCGTAGTTGCTGAAACCGATAAAGGCAAAATTCACACCCTTGACATTTTTATAAACAATTTGATCTCTTTTGCCAACAGCCTTCATGCCGTTGCTGTCGATGTTTTTAATCGTGTCCTTAAATCCCTGCTCGTTAAAATCGTAAGAGTGATTGTTGGCAATACTCAAAATATCAAAACCAACATCTTTGAAAATTTTGGCATAACTCGGAGGCGTCCGAAAGGCAAACAGCATTCGTCCGCCGCCTGCTTTGGAACTGTAAGGATAATCGGTCATCGTGCTTTCAAAATTGCCAAACAGAATATCAGCTCCTTGGAGGTACGGTTTTACGGACGCCAATAACATCTCTTTTTTTGCCGGCAGTTTGTTGTAGGGATAATTTGTGCCGGGGATCATGTCACCAACTGCTTTGATGCTGACAGTGGCGGGCACAATGGCAGGTTTTTTGGCAGCCGGGGAGGGCGATTTTGCAGCGGGAAGGGGTTTGGCTGCGGCTGCTGGTGCGGGTGTCGAGCTCACTTCTTGTACCGCAGGCTTTGACGTTAGAGGGTTATTAGTAGCGGTGGGTGAGGATTTGTAAAGTTGAGAAGCCAGCACAAAGCCGGATATCGGTACGAGAATTAGACTCAGAACACCGACTGACAGCCCAGATTTTTTAGTTTTAGTGCCTGCTAATTCTGGCTGCGGTGATGGCTTTTGCTGCCTTTGATGTGGGGGTTTTGGAGTTGGGATTTTAGGGGGTTGGGGCGGAGATTGTTCTGGTGTTTGAGTGGGCGCAGTGGTGACATTTTGAGGTTTTTCTAGCTTGGGCAAAGTCACAGGAATGGGAGAAGCGGGTAAACTAGCGGCTACTGCTGCACTGGCAGCTACTGCGGCATTCACGGCAACTAACGGACTCACGGGTTCGGAAGTCAAGCGTTTTTTTAATTCTACCGTCTGAGTCCAAGCGGGCAATTGCTCGCCGTCGCGCCGCCCGTAAACTGTCACTGAGTAAAGGTTATTTGGTTGCAGCCGCTGCAACCCTTTGACTGCGACTCGGAGACAGGCTTCTTCTGCGGGTAAATGTTCTGCTTCCAGCAGCAGGTGCAGGCTGTCATTTTCCCGGCTGGCTTTAGCCGTGACGCCGAAGCTTTGGAGTGCTTGGCCGATCAGAAATGCGATCGCCCTGGCATCGCCTTCTTTTGCTAAATTTAAAATATCTTGTTGGCTCACAAACGCCTCTACTCTCACACTAGAAATTTAGCTCGATCTTATATCAAATTTGGCGGCACAGCATTAAATACCGATTGATTTAACTTAAGTAAGTGGGTACAAATAAACAAAACGTTGGCAGAGGACGCCTGCGTGAAAGGGTCTACTCGCTCTCACTACAGATCCTAACTAAATCCGACCCTGCTTTTACAAGATAGTATGATTTTTGGCGCTTGCTAGCTGACTACAATATTTCCTAACGGTTATCTTAGTCGATCGCCCAAACACTTCTATCCGGCATAATTGCCCCCTTCAAATTAACATCCGTCAAATCAGCGCTCTCTTTGTTACAGCATTTTGGGTAAATAAAACGGGTTTGTGAGCGTCGAGAGTGCGTCCTGGAATGTACTGAAAATAGGCGGTTTAGCAGCGAAGAATTAACGAAAAAACCGAGTTTATCGTTACGAGTGCCAATGCCCCTGTCCCACTTCCGCCCAAATTCACACAAAAACGATCTACCCGCAGGCTCGGAAGCTTGTTAAAATTTTGGTCAAGCCACGCTATTGGTGAGAAATAGACGGCTAGCCACAATCGTCTGCTAACGCCCCCGCAATGCTGCGCTGCGGGGCCTGCACTGCACACTGCACGTAGGTGAGATTAGCTGCAATCAACTTTCGGGATGCCGCTGCTAAAGTCGCGGCCGCCGATGTAGTTGTTCGTTTGAAACTAAATAGGGCTTGCTGAATATATCGGTCGCACTTGACGTGGCATGGGTTAAGAACTGGTGCGATGCAAGTCAGGTGC